>JAFGCX010000008.1 GCA_016932415.1 Candidatus Krumholzibacteriota bacterium | reverse complement strand
TTCGCGTCCCGACTGGGAATAGGCATATCCGAGCCTCTGGTGAAAATCGGCCTGGTCGGGATAGATCGTCACCAGTTCTTCATAGATTGGCACCGATTTCGCGTAGTCCCTGTCGTTAAAATATGCCTTTGCCAGTTTCTTCTTGAAAGCATGGTTCTCCGGATCCGCCTCGATCGCCCTGTTAAGATATTCGAATTTCTTTTCCTTATTGCCGAGTTTGTCGTAAAGATCGGAGATCGTGCCCATCGTCGTGGCGTCATTGGGATTTGAAACAAGAGAAGCTTCGTAATACCTTATGGCATCCTGAAGGTTGCCCCTGCTCTGGGCGATAAAACCGAGATTGATGTTTCCATTGTAATGGTCGGGGTCTTTTTCGATCAGCATCAAATAGTAGACTTCGGCTTCGTCCCACTTTTTCAGATTGAGATAGTTGTACCCTATCGAGGTGATGAGGCTTTCATCTCCGGGTGAGAGCTCAAGAGCTTTTTTATATGCCGCTATTCCCCTGTCATAGTCCTGCGTCCTCGTATAGGTCGAACCGAGTTGCGACCATGCAGAAAGATATGCCGGTTTTATCGAGACTGCTTTCTCAAGGCTTTGTATCGCTTCGGCATATTTGCCTGCCGAAAGAAACTGCTGTGCTGACTGGAATGCTATCTCGGCAGGGCCAAGCTGCTTGTCAAATCCCTTATCGTCCTTGACCGTCGCCGTTTCAGCCCTGGTGTAGTCAGTGTTGACATTCCCGCCGGTACTGGAATTGCACCCCAGTTGTGAAGCGATCGCGACCAGCATGACAGAAACAATGATTTTCTTCATTGGACTTTCCTTTCCTTTTGAATGGATCTTCTATTCCTTATTATATCCTTACCTGAAAACAATCTAGGGAAGAGTCTTCCCCGTGTCAAGTTCAAGTTCAATATCACCTTTACCTATCCCAGCCTGCTTCGCCTTCGGCCTGGGCGGGATTGTTGAGAGCCTTCTGAAGCATTATTATATTCTCGCCGGCTTTTTTCCCGAGATGACCTTCAGGATCGAGAGTCGCGACATTTTCCCATTCGAGAAGCGCTTCCCTGTACATCCTGTTTTCCCAGAAAAAGATCGCGAGATAGTACCTTGGTTGAGGGTGGTCGGGATCTATTTCAAGTGCTCGCGCGAGATGTTCCCACGCGATCTCATATTCTTTTCTCTGAAGAAGCATGAAGGCGAGATGCGAATTGGCGAGCAGATCGTCCGGTTTGAGATCGACTGCTTTCCTGAAACAATTCTCTGCCAGCCTGGCGCGCTGCTGTTCGTCGTAGAGTACTCCGAGATTCACATATGATTTATAATGCCGGGGGTCCCTGGCGATGGTAGCCTCATACCACGCGACAGCCGAATCTGCTTCCCCCTGACCGTGAAAAGAGATCGCGAGCTGGAAGAAGACCTCGGCGTCATCCCTTCCGTTGCTGATAAGATGCCTCAGGTAGGCGATCCTGGCCTGCGCGGGAAGACCGTCAATCTGCTCGGCCAGAGGTATGCCGGTCTCTTCGCTGACGCCCGCGGCTCCGGAAGTCATCATTACAATGGCCAGAACGACAATCGCAGTTTCACTGTAAATCCTTCTCATCTCTCTCCCGCGGATCACTTATCAACATCAGAGCCTGCCGGGACATCACCGGATAATCCCGGGAACTGCGGCGCGCGCCGCCTGGGAGCTCTGATCGTCCTCTATATATTCATAATAAAAAGGCAGGCTGGAAATATCAATGCCTGTCGATCTTTCTTTTCGTCCAGCTTTCGGAGAAACTCATACTGATACCGAGGCGAAAGACCTTCTCGTCAATCCCGTTATCAGTCGCCGAGCCGATCTTCCCGAATTCAAGCGTAAAATCAAGGTCGCCAGGACCGCCCGGAAGGGGAAATCCCGATCCCAGCGTGAAGAAATTCGAAATTACCGGTTTTCCCTGCGGAAATTCCAGGTGCCATTGATTCCTGTAAAAACCGGCCCTGACAGGGATCCTTGAAAATAACCCGCCACTGACAGATCCTTTTCTTTCGACGCCGAAGGCAATGAGGTTCTCGTCACCTATAGCGCCATCGAGCTGGGCGAACCCGGTCGGCTCCGGCCCCTCTCTCCTCCAGTACGATCCCGTGATCCACCATCTGTCGGTCATCCCGGCCCCAAAACCGGCGCTCACCGCGGCAGGAAGAGAAAAATCCCACGAGGATGATTGATTGAGCGAACTCAGCGTGTGCTTGATCTGTTCGTCGACTGAATATTCTATCCCCTCGTCATAGGAACCGCCTATCCACAACCTTGGATGGGCCCTCATCAGCATGGAGACCGCCCAGGAAGTACCGGAAAAACTTCTCGTTCTGATCGAAGAGACACTATTGTAAAGAGGATCATCAAAGTAAACCGATACTTCGTCCTTGATCGAACCCCGTTCGATCTGCAACTCTCCCGATATCCTGAGCCACGATACCGGCCTCCAGGCGAGGATCAACGGTGTCGTGAAAAGAGAGCTGTTCAACTTGTACTGTTCATTCGGCGCGGGAGTCGTCTCAAATTCGCGGGGGTACGAAAAATCGGCTTTCCCCTCGAACCTTGTCCTGTATCCGAGGCCGAATACCAACCCTTTCCTCAGTGGGACTGCGAGATTGACTATCGGCATCTGGAACCTCGTCTGATCAGACTTGATATCATCATATCCGATCCTGCTGAAGCTGAGGACTTCGAAGAGAGAGAAGGTCACATTATTGATATCGGCAAGGGAAGCGGAATTCATGCTTATCGCGCTCGCCGTGTCAGGCAGGGCGAGAGCAGAGTATCCCAGAGCCGCGGCTCTTGCATTGCCGGAAAACTTGTGCTCACCGATGAAATTCAGCCCGAATACCGATTGCGCGCAGAGCTGTCCGCTGAAAAGGAGTGATGCCGCGACGACTGACAGCGATATTTTATACTTCATTCCTTGCATCTATTCTCCGGAAAAATCAGGCGGAAGGGAATATACGACCTCTATATACGGCCTCAACGAATCGGCCGCTGACATGCTGTAAAAGGAAGCTTTCTGGAAACGCGAATATTCCTGGTTCGACTGCAGGACCAGGCCGGTATTTTCCCTGAGTCCCTCATGCAGGTCCAGAGTGAACCCTACGAGAGGGATGCGGATCTCTTCCGAGATCGTCGGAAGAAAAGTGTTCACAGCTACGCCTGTCCCCTTGAAAAATCCGGGATCCCCGGTATCTCCCGAGTCGGGTGTATAAAGATAATAAATAAAATCGGATGTCAGTCCCAGGAGCAGGTCTCCGCCAGTCGCGCCAAGTCCGTTTGAACCATCGGTATGCAGTACAAGAGCTGAATAATGTATCATCGCGTCCGGGGGAAGATCCTCAAGACCGAATTCAAAGAATATCCTTGTGGCGACTCCACCCACGCAATCGAGCCGGTCGCTGCTCCCGGTGAAGGAGGTGATCACGTAATCCTCCGTCACGGGAAAGGTGGCGACAGTCTCGTCGGAAAATATCACCTTCAGAACGGGAGGGTCGGAACGGTAATTGTGCGATTTCATCTCGATCAATCCGAGGGTATCCGGCTCCCCGGCCCAGTTTATCGATATTCCGAATGGCCACGGAGTCCCACCGTCGATCCATCCCTGGACCATCTCCTTGTCCAGGCTGAAAGAATTCCTCTCTATGTTGATGTCCCTTACAGTCTCCCCGTACTCACCCTGAATAGCAACGGGATCGAAAAGAGGGATGACGGTCAAGGTGTCTTCCTCATCGAAATCCTCAAGAAGTTCGTTGAACGTGACCTTCATGTGAAAAAGGGTATCCTCGATGATCGTGACGGGGAGATCCAGATAGACAGAATCAACGGTCAGATCGGCGTAATTCCCGATCGAGTCGAAATCAAATTTCATCAGAATCGATTCGAATCGAATCCCCTCGACCTCGCCTATCCTTAAAAGAGAGGATTTTCCTATCCCCAGTGGAAAGTCGACTATCGACACGCTCGCCAGCGTATCGACAAGCCGCACCGTCTCCCCTGCTTCAGGCGGATACGATCCGTCATCTATGAAGATCTTTGTCACCGGCCCCTCGGGGTCCGAACCACAACTTCCAAGCGCCATGGCAAAGACGGCAAGTATCATGATCGCTGATATTTTACAGTATCTGTTCAATTGATCTTCTTTCTAGTAACAGTGCGCCTGAAGAAACTACACGGAAATCGGAAGCCAGTCAAGATGAATAGACGCTAAAATCAGCCACAATCGCGATTCCGGCATATTTCCGCGATAAAACCGGGCGATCCCGATCGTCATGACCCTGTTACACTTCACGGAAGGGCCAGTTCCAAAAGAAATCCGCCGGGATCAAAATCGACCCGGCCGGTTCAACCGACTTTGGCCCAGCGGTATGTGTCAGCGAACGCGAAGACGCTGAAACCGGTCTTCCCGTATAGACGAAGCGCGGGAAGGTTCATTTCCTGCGTGCAAAGCGCGGCGCTTTCCACTCCTTCTTCCCTGAAATATTCCAGCGCTCCCTCGACCAGCGAACGACCCAGGCCTGATTTTCTCCTTTCGGGCGATACGGCAAGCATATCGATCCAACCCGCTCCGCCGGTGAGCCGGTCCGGCAGAATACAGGCGCAATATCCCGCGATATCGGGTTCATTGCCGCGGGTGACGAGTATCCTGTCGGCTCTGCCGTCGATCGAACCGCTCATCCATTCCCGGTGCAATCGATCAGCGTCCCCCCCGCTTATAAGCGGATCGATATGAAAGCGGTCATAGCTGTAAGACGATCCGGCCAGGTCGATAAGCTGCTGCCGGTCCCCTGGGACTGATGGCACGACAGGCCAGCCAGGCGTCTTGCCGTCCGTCTCCGCTCTGAGATATACTATCCTCTCGAGTTTTTCAAATCCAACCGAAACAAGGTCGGATTCACCGACTCCTTCCGGGCAGTTACTGTCAGCGACCCTGATCGTAATGTAGGTGATGCCTTCATCTTCGGCCCGGTCAAGAAGGTGTTTGATAAGAGTCCCTGTTCCCTTTCCTCCCGCCAGGATGACCCGCGCGCACTCTCTTCCGAGGATCCGCGTGTCCCAGCCGAGCTTTTCCCAGAGAAGGAGCCCTTCCACTTTTCCACCTCTTTCGGCGGCGCAGATATTGACCAGTCCGCTTTCGACAAGCGCTGACAATACCCCGGAAGCGAATTCGATCCCCTCTTCACTTGCCGGATCGAACCCGGCAAAAGGAGCGGTGACGCTCGCGGCGGCTGTCTGCCGCAGAAGATCCCGTGTGCTGCTTAATTGATCCCGCGAAAGGGTGCCTGTTATGATGTTCATATATTACAAGAAGGCGGAGCGGGTGAAAGACCCGCTCCGCCATGCAGGCGTTATTCGGACGCGCCCCGTTTGGAGTCGAAATAAATATAGAAACAGAGCCCGGCGAACAGGAAGACGCTGAGAATCTCCCCTGCCGCCGTTTCTCCGAAGCCGGTGAGAAGTTTCTCGCTCCATCCTTCCGGAAGGGCAAGCAGGGCGCTTACGACTCCCATCAGCGCTCCCCCGGCGATAAATCCTGAAGCGATAAGCGTTCCCCTGTTCTTTCTCTTTTCCGCCACTTCCACATTTGAACTGCTTTTCTGTACCAGGTGAGCTACCAGCCCGCCTATAAGTATCGGCGTATTAAGATGTATCGGCAGATACATTCCAAGCGCGAAGGCAAGCGGAGAGATCTTGAGAAGCTCGAGGATTATCGCCATGAAACCGCCGGCTATATACAACCCCCATGGCGCCCTGGCGTCTGACATAAGGGTCTGGATCACCGCGGCCATGGCGTTGGCCTGTGGAGCGTCGAGTTTGTCAGGCCCGGTAAAACCGTACGTCTTGTTCAGAAGAAGAATGACGCCGGTCACGCTCGCCGCCGCTACAGCGATACCCAGGAATTTGTACATCTCCTGTTTCTTTGGAGTCGAGCCGATCCAATATCCGACCTTCAGATCGCTTATGAAGGCTCCGGCAGTAGAGAGGGCTGTACAGACCACCCCTCCTATTATAAGAGCCGAGACCATCCCGGCCGGTCCGGAAAGCCCCGCCTTTACTAGGATTACGCTGGAGAGGATCAGGGTCATCAGTGTCATCCCCGAAACGGGGTTCATCCCTACTATAGCTATCGCCCTCGCGGCGACCGTCGTGAAAAGGAATGTTATTACCGCTACGACGACAAGCGCTATCGTGGCGATCTTCCATGAATCGACTACAAGGAACCCGAAGAAAAGGAAGACGACAAGAAGCGTTATGATTAGAGCGCCGATCACTATCGACATGTCGATGTCCCTGTCGGTCCTCTCGGTATCGCTTCCCGATCTGCTCTTACCGGAGAACATCTCCCTGAATCCCACGCTGAACGAGGAGACGATGATCTTCGACGATTTCAGTATACCTATCATACCTGCTACGGCGATACCGCCTATTCCGATATGCCTTATGTAGTTATCGAATATATCCTCGGCTCTCATATCGGAGATCAGCATAGTGACGTTGCCGACCGGCACTTCGAGATGCTGTCCGAAAAACCATACGGCGGGGATCAGGACAAGCCATGAAAGGAACGAACCAGCCGCTATTATCGTGCCGTACCTGAGTCCTATGATATAGCCGAGTCCGACCACAGCCGCCCCGGCGTTGACCTTGACGACGAGTTTCGCCTTGTCGGCCACAGTGGCAAGTGCCGGGATGACGCGGGTCGATATGACCTCGCTCCATAACCCGAAGGTGCCGATACAGAAATCGTAGATACCTCCGATTATAGCGGCTACGAGAAGGACCTTGGCCTGGTCTCCGCCCCCTTCGCCCGTAACGATCACCTCGGTGATCGCCGTTCCTTCAGGAAAGGGCAGATGCCCATGCTGTTCCCTTACGAAATATCTCCTCAGCGGAATGAGAAAAAGTATGCCTAGAAAACCACCCAGAAGGGCGGCTAGAAATGTCTGATAGAATTTCAGTTCCAGGTCGAGGATGAACAAGGCCGGGAGGGTGAAGATCATCCCCGCTACGACTACGCCCGAAGCCGATCCTATCGATTGTATTATCACGTTCTCGAGGATCGTATTGCGTCTTTTGAATATCCCCGACAGTCCGACGGCGAGGATGGCGATCGGGATAGCCGCCTCAAACACCTGTCCCACCTTCAGTCCGAGAAAAGCGGCGGCCGCGGTAAAGATGACCGCCATAAAAAGTCCGATCAATACCGAACGGACAGTTATCTCGGGGATGATTTTGCCGGCGGGGATATAAGGTGTGTACTCCTCCCCCGGCTTGAGGACCTTGTAGGCGTTCTCCGGAAGCCTCTTTGTCCCTTGACTTTTCTCCATTTTTCCTCCTTGTCGGAATGATTGCGCCGGAAAAAGCGGATCTTTTGATATTTCGCGGATTCTAACACGGAGCGGCTATCTGTTGTCAACTTCGTTCTACCATCGCGCTATCAGGAATTGTAGTACGTCTGGCCCTTTCGCATCCTGCCCAGTTCGATCACATACCGTGGAAAGAATCTCAGCAACCGGAAGAGGTTCTTCGGGTCGATTATATATGCTGAAAAATCGAAATAAAGCGGGTGCAGGACCGGGACAAAGATACCGCCGACGCTTCGCGCCTGGTCGAACCTTTCCAGAAAAGCCCCGGCAAGACGCTCTGAGAAATCAGGTTCCGGCCTGACAGTGATATCGGCGTAATGCTGGCCCATGGAGAGCAGACCTGAGACCTTCCAGTCTTTCGCCGTATGTATCGGATGATAGTAACTGTTGCGGTAAAATGTGTCGTACTGAAACCCCGCTCCAGCCGCTGAAATATGGGTGTTTTCAGAAGAGTTCGTTCTCAGCTCCCCTCCGTGCATGCAGATGCCGAATACTTCCTGCCCCGCCATATCTTCAAGCAGTCTCTTCTCTCTTGCCGCTGCCGACCGTTCATCTTCCCCGTACCTTTCAGCCGTAGTGATGAACTCTCCGTGAAGCGCTATCTCCTGGGCGCACCCACGTTTGATATACCCGGTAATCTCCTTTTTGCCGTAGAAATATCCTGCCGGCCTCAAGTATACCGTGCTTTTCAACCCGAAGCGCCCTTCGAGCTCATCGATGGCGGGGAGATTAATGATCGCCTTGTCGACATCGTACCTCGTCGAAACGGCTGCCCTGTACGGCACACGCTCCCTGCGCGGGAGAGGCCATATCCTGAGTTCGGGGATCTGCTTCCTGTGGTGTATCGAAGCGACAAGGGCGCGGAATCCTTCCAGGTCGTCGCTCGAATATTTCTGGTGCACTACAGAGGTATCATGAAGTCTCGAAAGCAGAGGAAGAAGCTCGGCCTCGCAGGCATCGGAGAGGCTCCCTTCCCTCACCGCTTCTATATGGCCATACCCGATATGCCCAAGGACCTCCTTCAGGAAGTCGATATATCTTTCCCCAACCGACAATCTGAGTCTGACCGTTCCGGCAGGCAGGCCGGAGGGGACTGGAATCGAAAGCGGCGCCGCTTCAAGCCTTTCCCCGTCTATCTCTATCACTGCCCCGCGAAGACCGGTACTGACCGAGAGTATTCCGGATCCGCTTATCTCCAGCTGCATGGAGGCCGATTGTCTCCGCTCCCACCAGGAAGCGATATCATGCTGAGTGCATTTCCAGGTATCCTGATGACTGCTGATCTGCTGAAGGAATTCGGTGTACGCGGGCCTGTCCTTCATATATCTGTGGCGGTTGACCGCGCGGCCGAGGAGAGAAAGATTCATTGATCGGTTCCCGTTGATTTTTCAGCGACAAAATCGACGAGGAGCTTCAGGCTGTCGAAGATATCGAAATCGTCATCGTCGATATAGACTTTGAACCGTTCCTCTATCGCCGTCAGCAGCGAAAGACCGCTCATCGAATCGAGGCCGAGGCCCTTCTGAAATATCGGGATATCGTCCGGTATCCCTTCCGGATCGGGGTGGTCGCTCATCTGTCCGGCAATTATCTTCCTGATCTCGGTTTCGACTTTTTTTCTGTCAGTCAAGATCTCCTCCATCCCTATTTCGGTGTTTCAAGCCTGATCCAGTCGGGCTGGGGTATGGGGCCGCTGTCAAGATCATATTCGAATACGCTCAGTTCGTCGTCGCTGAGGTCGCGGTTCTTCGAGAATCCGAGTATCTTGTAAAGAAGCCCTATCTGCCGGTTCCTGTCTGTCTTTATGTACTTGGCCCTGAATCTCCTCGCGCCGGCATTTTTCGCGCTTTCGCTGAGATACGAGAGAAAAGAGCTCCCCAACCCCCGGCCAGCCACGCGGCACGAAAGCAGGAGGATCTCGAGATTCCACTCTTCGGCCCCCTGAGAGATAAGAGCGACTCCGCACCTGCCGTAATCTCCGTATTTGTCTGTGAGGGATACGATATGAAACCGATATCCCGGATCGTTGAAGAACTCCCCGATCTGCGCGTCGGAATACCTGATGCCTGTTGAATTGAACTGGTTCGTCCTCGTCACCAGTTCACATATCCTTGTCAGGTCTTCTTTTTCGGCGAACCTTGGAGTCGCCACCATGCCGAGTGACTTAAGGAATTTCTCCTTCTTTTCCTCGTTGCCAGCCTGCTCCTGCATACGGACCGATTCATCGACGTACATCTTTCCCCTCAACCTCGCCTCGGGCGTATCATACTTGAGCTGCATCTCGGGAAGCCCCGTCAGGCTGAGGTAATCGGCCGCGTCATAAGTCCTGACCCCCGACGCCATCGCCTCTACCGATTCCCGTTCGAACGGATTGTCGTCGACGAAAGCGACAGAATCGAGTCCTATATTAAGGATACCGGCGATCTTTCGTATATTATCCTCTTTCGGTTCCCAGTTCACCTGGGGGTAGACAAAAAACTCCCCTATCCCGAACTTTTCGACAAAATCAAGGGCCTTCTCCTCGTTCTTGCTGGCGATCGACTGAACGATACCCCTGCTCCCGATCTCCTGCAGGACCTCTTTGATTCCCGGCCTTAGTTTCACATCGGGATCTTCGAGACATATCCCTTCCCAGATCGTATTGTCAAGATCCCATATCACGCATTTGATGTTACCCAACTGGCAGACCTCCTGATATCACCGGTCAGATCGTTTTTCCCTCAGCGGTCTCAGGCCTCTCTGAAAATCTTCGTTGCTCTTTCCTCTTCCAAGGGTCTTCGTGACCCTGGCGATAGGTATCGCTTCGGGATTACCCCCGACAAAGGTATACGGCTCGACGTCGCGGTTGACGACTGAACCGGCAGAGACCACAGCGCCCTCTCCGATATGGACATTCGGAAGAATAATGCTTCCCGGGCCGATGAACGAATCGGGACCGATCTCGACGACTCCTTTTGCCCGAAAATGCGCTATTATTATGACTGATATCCCTATCACCGCGCCGTCATGGATCGTGACGCACTCGGGGTATTCATCATCGATATATACGTTCGCCCCGATGAAGATCTTTCCCTTTATCTTCACTCCCCGCCCTTTGTGCAGCCAGACCCTGAGCGATTCGGCCCCCGGCGACATCCTGGCGATCACATGAAGGGTCCTTTGCCATATCTGGCAGGGGATTCGGAGGAATCTCAATCCGGACGGCAGCTCCCTCAATTCTCTCCACCTGATTAAACCGCTGGAATATCTTTAGTTATAATTCCATTCCAGCGAAAAACGTATCAATATTCATACCATTGGTCAAATAAATTCAGATCTTTTCCGCAAGGGTTCTCGCGAATTCGAACCGCGAGAGCAGATTATAGACAAGATATCCTCCCGACATGAAAAGGACAGGCTCCAGGGGAGTAAAATATCTCAGTCTTCCTGAAAAGAAGATCATAAACACCATCGTCATCACGGCGCATACCGCCAGCCCGAGAGACGCGAGGTCGGGGCGCCTCTTTACAAGGATGAAGAATCCGCCGGCCGACAGGAGTAACAGCAGCCCTTTAAGCAACTTAAGGACGGGCAGGAATCGGCCGATCCCCGATCCCGCCGCGACCGGCCCTGTATCGAACCACCAGAATATCAGTATTTTGTGCATCCAGAGCCGCGCTGTCCTGCCCGGGTTCTCTTTCATGAAATCGACGGCAAGCTTCCTCATATATCTGTCTCCGTCTACCTCGTTGGCGAATGAATGAAGCTTTTCGGTGATCTCCCCGGTAAAGAGATTGTCTGAATTGGCCATGAGCCCGTTGACCCCTCCGGTAGCCTGGGGGCCGTTCCCCCACCATAGATTCGTCCCCGATTGATCGCGGACGGGGATCCACCTCTTGTGCACCTGGTAATTTCTGACAGTCCACGGAGCAAGGATAATCAGGGCGGTAAGGGCTGATATCGATATCACCGCCGCCGACCTCCCGAACCGTCGCCTGCCTGAAGTGATAAAGAGCCAGATCGCGAGAACCGGAGCGAGCGCCATCACAAACGAATACGAAAGGGCGCAGAACCCTATGGCGGCGCCCCAGACAAGAGCGTTGACCGTGGAGAGTCTCTCTTTGAGCCTCCACGCGGCGGTGATCACTGAAAAGAGGATCAACGTATAGAGGATCGTCGGTAATCCGGAGACGGAATAGTATATCTGGCCCGGATAGAACGCGACCAGTATCAGCGTTGCGATGCCGGCAAGTGGGCCGAACAGGGCCTCAGATGCCCTGAAGAGAAAATAGATAAGGACCATCGACAGGATGATATTTACCATGATTATCGCGAAGACAGCCCCTTTTCCCGTCCCGGCAAGGGAAAAGATCGCCGCGAGCAGATACGGATAGACCGGCGAATGGATAGATGTGGGACGAAGTTCGCCGTACCAGTCGTATGAGAACCCTCTTCCTTCGGAGATGTTTTTCGCTATTCCCCCATATTCGTCGTAATACCCCATCCCCCTCGACTCTGCCTGCCTGAGCCCTGATGGTACGAGAAGAAGCCTCGCGGCAAGAGCAAGTATCATGATGACAGCAACGATACTTCCGCGTCTCATCGTCATCCCTTCGAGCCGGCGTATCGCCGGCAGGATTCTATTACCCTCTCAACTTCATTCTGATCAAGGTGGGGAGCTACTGGAAGCGACACGATACCGGAAGCGAGCGACTCGGCGTTCGGCAGGTCGCCAGGAACGGTTCCAAGCCCGCTATAGGCGGGCTGGAAAGGGACAGGGACCGGATAATGCACTCCCGTATCGATGCCGTCCTCATCGAGGATCTTCCTGAATCTCTCCCTGTCATCGACCCTGATGACATAAAGATGGTATGACGGTCTTGTGCCGGGAGTCTCGATCGGCCTTCGAAAGACCTCCCTGTCAAGCTGAGAATCATATATGGCGGCTATCTCCCTCCGGCGCGATATCCATCTGTCGATATATTCCATCTCTACAGAAAGAAATGCCGCCTGTATCTCATCGATCCTGCTGTTTCTGCCTATCGACGTATGATGATCGCGTCTTTCCTGGCCATAGAAACGAAGCTCCCGTGCTTTTTTCAGGTACTGCGTGTCCGCCGAGACTACGGCGCCGGCGTCTCCAAGGGCGCAGAGGTTCTTGGAAGGGTAAAAACTGAAGGCTCCGATATCTCCGATCGTCCCGACTTTTCTTTCGCCGAGAAGGGCTCCATGCGCCTGGGCGCAGTCCTCGATTATGATCATATCGTCCGGGAGAGCTTTTCTCAGAGCTTCTATATCGACTACATGACCGTACAGATGGACGGGGATCACCGCTCTGACGGAATCATCGACCAGCCCGGCTGTCTTCTCAATGTCGATCAGCCATGTATCCCTGTCGATGTCGGCAAATAACGGTTCCGCTCCTGTCATGGAGATCCCGCACGCCGTGGGAAAAGCGGTGTTGGGGACTGTTATTACCCTGTCCCCTTTCCCTATTCCGGCGCTGCCGAGAGCAAGCGCGATGGCGTCCGTACCGTTGGCGCACGAAACGGAATCATCGACTCCGAGCCATCCGGCGAATCTTTTCTCGAATGATTCAGTCTCTTTTCCGAGAAGATACCAGCCGCTTCTTATGACTTTCGCCGCTGTCTGCTCGAGCCTTTCGATAAACGGCTCGAACTGCCTCGCGGGATCGAGGAGTTTCACCCTGCTTCGCTCTCCGGTCATCGATCCTCCTCCCGCGAGTCTTCGGTTTCTTTTTCTATTATCTCATCAACGATGAAAGCAGGCCGGTCACGGACACCGTCGAGGGTCCGCCATATATACTCGCCGATCACGCCGAGCGATATGAACTGTATTCCGAAAAGGACCAGTACCGCTACCATCAGTGCCGTCCAGCCTGGAACGGCTATACCGAAAGTAAATTTGCTTATTATCAGAAAGATCGCGTAGGCGATTCCGAGGATGCCAAGCACAGATCCAATTGCCGACATCGTCCGTATCGGAGCGAAGCTGAACGCCAGGATCGAATCGATGAAATACTTAACCTTTTTCCAGAACGTCCACATCGATTTGCCGCCGCCTCTTTCTCCTCTGGTGTATGATATCTCCGACTGCCTGAACCCCACCCATACGATCAACCCCATCAGGCTGGTGTTTCTCTCATTTATATCCACCAGCACCTCTCTGACCTTCCTGTCGATCAGGACAAAGTCGAAACCGCCCCTGGGAAATTCAGGAAGCGCGAGTCTTCGAAGAAGCGTATAGGAGACGGCGGAGAATATACGGGAAAAAAGAGGGTCCTTGCGGTCTTCGCGGACCGCCATCACCGTCTGCTCTCCCTCTTCCCAGCGCTGGTACATATCGACCAGTATTTCGGGAGGATCCTGGAGATCGGCCGATATTATCGCCGTGCAGTCTCCTTCCACATGGTTCAACCCGGCAAGGATCGCGTTGAACGATCCGAAATTGCGAGAAAGGAATATCAGGCGGACCTTTTCCGGATCCTTCGCGTGAAGCCCTCTCAGGACCTTGCGAGAACCGTCCTTCGATCCGTCGTCGACAAAGACGAACTCGAGTTTCGCTTTTGCCGCAAGCTTCTGCTCTACCCCGAGAAACCTCGCGTAGAGAGCTTCGAGAGTCGCTTCGTTATAATAGACCGGGACAAGGATCGAAAGGTTCTTCATCTCTCTCCTCCACTCCCGCTCCCGGTCAGGGTCACCTCTCCGCCTGCTATGGTATAAGAATTTCCGCAGGAGCAGCTGAAGCTTCCTTCTTTTCCCTCTTTTGCGGGAATGAGCCGGTTCCCGCAATGGCATGCCCAACCATGCTGCCGCGCGGGATTACCATAGACAAGGGCATGATCGGGAACATCCCTCGTCACGACCGAACCGATCCCGACCAGAGCGTACCGGCCGACTGTGATCCCTCCGAGGAGGACAGAGTTCGCCCCTATCGAAGCATTTTTCTTTATATAGATCCTCTCGAACTTCTCGGGGTATCTCTTGCTTCTTGGATTGATATCATTCGTGTAGACGACGCTTGGACCAAGGAACACATCATCCTCGGCGGTGATCCCCTCCACGAGATAGTTGAAACACTTTACAGTTACGCGATCACCAAGCACCACGTCGCCCTCGATCAGGCAATGATCATTGATATTGCAATCGGATCCGATCACCGCCCCCGGCAGTATATGCACGAACGCGTAGACCCTTGTCCCAGGGCCGATATCATCGTTTTCGACGATAGCCTGAGGATGGATAAAGGCATCGGGGTCGATCATTTTTCATCTCCCGTGATTATCATTCCCAGTAATGGCCGCGGTGGGCCCGGTAGAAATCTATCGTACTTCGCAGCCCCGTTTCAAGGTCCGTTTCAGGCTGCCAGCCGAGAGTATTCCTGATCTTGGTTATGTCTGAATAAAAATGCCCCGGTTCCTGGGCGGCGCGTTCGGGGCTGAAGGGGGCAAATTCCCATTTTCCCGTACCCGCGATCGATATTATCATTTTAGCCAGTTCGAGAAAATCCGACGGAATATCCCTTCCCACGTTAAAGACTTCGCCGACAGCCTTCTCATCGAGAGAGGAAAGGAGTATGGCGTCGACGGCGTCGTCTATAAAAAGAAAATCTCTTTTGAGGTCTCCTTTTCCAAAGACCTTTATCGTCCCGCCATCCAGGGCGACTCGCACGAACCAGTTTACCACTCCGTACCTGCTGTGGCGCATCTGGGCTCTTGGACCGTAAATATTGGTAAGTCTCAGGACTGTCGACGCGATATTGTGATTATCGTTATAAATAAGCATCATCTTCTCGGCGGTCAGGTTTGTCAATTCGTACAGCCCCTTGGGATTCATCTGCGCCTCTTCATTTACGGGCAGATGAACGGCGGGGCCGTACTGTCCTCTCGTTCCGGTATATACTACGCGGGCTTCGGGAGCATTTTCCCTTATCGCCTCCATCAGAACGGCCGACCCCCTGATATTTATATCTATGTCGGGATACGGATCGGTCAGCGACAGAATATGATCGACCTGTCCGGCGAGATGAAAGATATAATCCTTTCCCTTGACCAGATGGTTCATTGAATGTTTGTCGCGGATGTCGGAAAAATTAACGATCACTTCATTCTCGATCCCATTGATATTAAAGAGGTTGCCTCCATATCCGGGAAGCATCGCGTCGACGATCGTCACTTCGGCTCCGAGCCCCGCGAGACGCGCGGCGAGGTTCGAGCCTACGAATCCGAGTCCTCCCGTTATCAGCGTCTTCTTTCCGTTGAACCTATCCATAAGTCCTCACCATTTAACTCCTTGCCAATTTTTAAAGTATATCAGACGATCGTCTCCATGTCCAGCCCGCCGGAAACGCCTCCCGCCGCCGATCCTGACCGCCTTGAGGATATATGATCGTCAATGTCCAGTCTTATCCTCCGGTTTTCCACGCCCCAGCATCCCCCGGAGCTTTATCCTCCAGGCGATATACAGCCTGTATCCATAACCGAAGACCAGAACATTAATGAATACTCTTATCTTTGTGGCGCGCGAAAGAGGTTCAGCCTGAAGTTCCTTCCTGTAGATCTCTTCGACACGGGCCGCTCCGGTCCTGTAGTCATAATTATCGATGACATACTTTTTGGAATATTCTGACAGTTCGTCGTAACGGGCCTGGTCGATCATCAACTCCTCGATCGTGTCTGCCAGGACCCGAGGGTCTACTGGTTCACTTACGTTCCTGCCGGCAAAATTATAATACTGAAGCATCTCTGTCGTCGCCGGATCCGCTATGCCGGCGATCCCGTTCTCACCGACTACTATAGTTGGTTTTCCACAGGCCATTCCTTCCCATGTACATCTGCCTATTCCAAAAACAATATCGGCCCAGGAAAGGAACTGCGGGGTGTCTGTTATCGGCCCGAGCAGAATGACTGCCTTCTTTCCCGTCCTGGTATTGGCTTCATCGGCGATCCGCTGCAATTCCTCGAAGCAGACACCGCCTCCCGCGATAACGAGAGTCACATCTCTCCCTTTTTCGATCAGCAATTCCACAGCTGCGACAGCATGCCGGAGGGAACCGAACTTTTTCCTGTCTATCCTGCTCATAAAAGCGATCTTCCAGCCAGCGCCGGGAAGCTGTTTATCATTTTGAAAACCGGAAGAGTCTATCCCCGGGTGAAACTGGCTGAGGTCGACCCTGTTCGGAATCACGACCAATTCCTTCGGGTCCCCCTTTACCTTTTTTGCGGTATCATCGAGGAATTCCCTGGCGACAAAAATAAGCCTTCCGGGGTATACGGGAAATACCGGTCCGTCGACAAAGAAGACGGAAGTAAAGACAAGGGGGATATTTTTTTTCAAAGCGACAAACTGGGCCAGAAAATACTGGTTATAGTGAAAAGTATGGATCAGATCGATGGAATATTCATCGATTACTCTCTCCATCATCCTTAAAGCTTTTATATTGAGATGATACAGGTGGGGAAGAATCGGATCGTAGGGAACTGAAACAACTGGTATATCAAGCTTTCGTAACCTGTCCTCATAGATCCCGCCCGCCTTCGTGAAGAAAACGACCTCGTGCCCGAGTTCCTTCAACCCCTTGGCTATGGAAAGAGTCGTATTGGGAGCTCCTCCCAGGTCAAGCCACGGGTAGCAGATAAGAATCCTCATTAATAACTTCCTTCTGTTGATTTTTCAAACAGGTATCTTCAATTTTTTGCAGCCGTATATCAAACCTTCACTGCTACCGATATGCGAGGCTCTCCGATACTAGAACAGTATTAACATCGGAGTCAACATAGACCTTCACGGGTGACCCGTTCAACGGAGTAGGATTGGAGCCCACCCCTCACCAGGTTCAAAAAAATCCGGCTTTACGCGCGATTTAATTATAGTATGATCTTGTGGCAAGTTATATGCTAGTCGAAGCTGATCACTGAACCGACATATTTACTTAAGATTATCGGCAGGAAATCCTGGATGAACAGAATTCGAAGAATGGTTGAAAAAAGATTCTCGTTCCGCCGAATATCATCCGGTTCCATAATCACCGGTTTGATTATCATATTACATTTTATTCTACTTCGGGTCGCCCCATCATTGCCATACCACAAGATCCTTTTTGTCTTTTTCTTTATCACAATGGTGATCATCCCCGGATATATAATATTCAGAGCTTTGTTCCCACCGGCATCGTTTTTTTTCAGGATCGTCTTTTCCTTCCTGACGGGGACTGCTGCCGTATACGCGTCGTTGATCATCTTCGCGATTTTCAGATGGGATATAAAGTGGATCGGGCTTTTGATACCGATGACCGCTCTGCTTGTCCTTGTTATACAACAACTGTCCAGATCCCACGAAGACACATTTTATAATGAAAAACTGCCCTTTCAGGCGTACACTCCGACCTTTATCACAATTCTGATAGTATTAATGATAGTAGTGGTATCAGCCCTTCTTCTCCATTACAACGATCCCCTCATCTATACGAGTGATTCTCAGGACGCTATCTCCTATATAAGGACGATCTCCCGGTCGCACGAGGTCTTCCCCTCGGAGTTTCTTTACAGCAATGGCGGGGAATTGACACGAGACATCAGAAAGGGTCTTTATCACGGGATGTGGGGAACAATAAATCTTCTCACAGGCAGGACCTCCGTGCTGCCTGTCTGGCCGCTGATTTCGATCGTTGGCGCGATATTTATCCTTCTTTCCCTTTATTGTTCGGGGGTTCTCCTCTTTCGGTCTCATGCCGCCGGTATTCTTTCCGCTCTCTTTTTTCTCCTTTTTTATCATGGGGGACTGACCGGCCTCCAGATGATCACAATCGCGTACAGCTTTCCGTTCGGCAAGATATTTACAGTCCTCTTTATTTCGAACCTTCTTCTCTATCTGAAGACGGGAGATAGATTCCACCTCGGATTGCTTGCCATCGCTTCATTCTGCGGTGCCGGAACTCATATCGGGCATCTGCTGATATCGGGTTTTCTTATCCTTGTGTTCGCCATTTCCATATCGTTCATGAAATCACTCAAGGACAGGAACCAGCTGTGGTTTATTAATATTCCGTCAGCCACGGCCTCGGTGATCTGCATAAATACTCCCTACCTCATCCTCAGATATATTCGCGATTATTCCCCGGCAAATATCCTTCACACGCACACGCAGGGCCTTCTTCTCCTTACCGACAGACTGGCAGTTCTTAATCCGATAGTTTTTTACCAGTCGGCCGGACCGCTGTTTATCATCTCCCTGGCGGCGATATTCATTCTCTGGAAAAGATCAGCAGGAGACCTGGCACTCAGACTTCTGCTATGCGGAACAATAGCGATAATTGTACTGACATTCAATCCTCTCTGGGTCCAGTTCCTGATGACGAAGATATCATACCTGCTTATTCGAATGGAATTCGCCGTCCCGTCTGCTATAGTCGCGGCTATCTTCACCCTGTCATTGTGGAGAACTGCCAGGGGAGAGAAAAACAATATCTCCTGGACAGGCCTGATCACCGGTTGGATCATCCTGATCGCCGTCGTCGGATCGATACTTTCCTCTTATCCATCCCGGTTCGCCTATAACAGGCATATCAGCGGAACAGCCCGTGATCTCGTTGATATGTTCGACGTTGTCAACAATCAGATCCCGCCGGGAAACGTCATCGCTTCAGATCCCGTGACAAGCTATTCGATCCCCGCTTTTACGGACCAGTTCGTTATCTGTACGCTCGATCAGCATTCGATCCCCAATGACTCGACAGCAATGGATAGGATACTTGCCAGCAGGGAAATATTCCAGTTTGCCGCCAGTCCAGGAGATATCGCCGGTCTTATGGAAAAATATCGATCTGAATATATTGTTATAAACGGCAGGATCCCTGACAACATCCAGCCCATTTTCTGGAAACCAGACATCAAGAGTTTCACTCGTGTCGATTCTCTCTTGTCCGGCGCATCCGGTTTCGAAAGACTTTATTCAAACAGATCGCTTTCCATTTACAGACTCGACAGTGATTATGAAAAAATGGGGCGGTCAACGACTGAAGATCGGGAATGGCCGGAAATATCGGCAGAGCAGTCGCTCCTTTTAAAACATTCGGGTGAAGAAGGGATTTATATAATTGACATCACCATCGGCAAAGAGACAGCCCAACCCGGTGACACGATAGAAATGTCAATAGAATGGAGCCCTGCCTCCAGCTGTGAACCGGCAGGTTACTACACGTATGTCAGATTCAACACTCCATTCGATAAGGGGCGCCTGTATAGAAAGTCGTACGGGAAAATATATAGAAAGATTCTCGAGATCAGTAATCATACGAAATACAGGTTCGGGGTCGGGCTCACGCCTTTCAATGGGCTATTTCCGCCTGACAAGTGGCCGATACACAGGATTATCACTGAAAAAATAAAGGTCCGCGTACCGGAAAATATCAAATCTGGCGAGTACTCTGTCGCTGTAAAGCTGCTTCGCAGGACACAGTATCCTAATTACACCCTCTCCGACCTTTTCACCGATGATGATATTTTTCAGGGTGTCGAAATGGGAAGGATCGTAATAGAATAGTCACTCGGATTTATGGAGGTAACGATATCAGTTTCATTCGCAAAACAAGTGAGATCTTTGCGACCAATATTTTTTCGACCGTTCTAGCTGTCATCTCGGGAATAATCGTGGCTAGAGCGCTCGGTCCGGAAATACGGGGTTATTACGGCCTGACTGTAATGGCAGCTTCGATGATAGCTTCACTCGGACATTTTGGCCTGGGAACAGCGATTACATATTTTACCGGAAAGAAGACATACGCGAATTCTGATATCCTTGCTTTTTTCACCCTCGTGGCGTTTTTTATAGGATCCTTTTTCGCGATCCTTATGTATTTAATATATCCGCATCTCCCTAATATCTGGACTGAGATTTCAAAACCTGTGATGATAACCGGGTTGATCGCCGCTCCCTTTATTCTCTTCCATAACTATTTCCTGCGCTTCCTTTTTGCCCTTATGAGGGTAAAAGAAAGTAATATAGCTAAACTCTTTCTGAACCTGAGCTATCTCATCCTGATCATAATCCTGGTTTTGATACGGGGTGGATCCCTGAAAGAAACAATCCTGGCGTTCACCCTCTCTACAATAGTGGCGAGTGTTCTGAGTTTTGTCTTTTTTACCGGTGATATGAGAAAAGGATGGAGAATAAATAGTACAATGTTCGGCCCGATGTTCAATATGGGAGCCAGGGCGTACATGCTTTCCGTCTTTAGTTTCATAAATTTCCGCCTTGACCTCTTTCTGATTAAATATTTTCTCACCGCCAGCGATGTAAGTTATTACTCGATCGCCGTCAATGTCTCCGAGAGGCTTTGGTACGTTCCTAATGCTATCGGAGCTGTGCTTTTCCCCACACTTTTATCGATGAACAAAGGCTCTTCCGAATTTACCGCAAAGGTATGCAGGAATAACTTCTTTATCATGATCGTGCTTGGAGTCGCGATATTGATATCAGCCAAATTTCTTATCGTCTTTATGTATGGAAAAGAGTATGAATCTGTTTCATTGGCCCTTTACTCGATCCTGTGGGGTATCGTCATATTTCCTGTCTATAGATTCCTCTCCATCGATTTTGCCTCTAAAAACAGGCTCGGTCTCAGTGTCGGAGCTTCCTTTATAGGGATCGCCGTCAATCTTGCGGCCAATATATATATGATTCCCCGTTTCGGGATCGTCGGCGCGGGGATATCGACAAGCCTTTCATATAGCGTTCTTTCGATAATCCTGATGGCGATATTCAAAAAGGAGAATGGTCTGCCCCTGCGAGACCTCTTCATCCCAAAACGCCAGGAATTCATCGGATATCGCAATGGCGCAGTAAAAGCATGGAAAATATATATATTGAGGCGGCAAAATTGACCATAGTCTTCGATCATCCCGGGCGACTGGTCAAAGGTATCTGCTCAAACTCAAGGTGTGAGCCGGGACGGTTGTGTACGATACTGGTCTGCCACCACACAGTTCACTGGACAATCTTGAGCCCACGGAGTATGCTCTTGAAACTGTCAGGTTTACTAATAAGATGGCCCTGAGTTGGTTTTAATTATGAAAGATTTTGCAAAGAAGATTCTTCCGGATTATTTCATCCAAATTTTAAAAAATGTGTTTATTTTCTTTCACAGAAAGAAAATACGTCAGAAATTGAAAAGATCGTATAAGTATGATCTGCTGCGGTATTCGAAATACTCGAGAACATTTGGTAATGATAATCCTGCCAAAATGATGGGAACAATAATAGTACAATATCATGTGATCGAAAAAGGATTGACAATACCTGAAACAAGATTGGGGTTTGGAAAGATAAGTGTTATCGCGTTATGTAAATCATGCATGGAGTATATAACTACATATGGCCAAAACCATGAACAATTAGATCATGCAATTGGTGTTATTTTGGAATATGAGGAACACCATGAAAGCAGAAGTTTCATATTGGACGATGAAGTTACTGCGGTGATAAGCCAATTGAAAGAATTAATAAGAGAAGGAATTGAAAGTACGGCTCAAATTCAAACAACAAAAAATGCGTTTTTTAAAAAGGTCAATAGTCCGTTTCTTGAATTTTCAAATTCAAGATCAAGTATAAGAAATTATACCAAAGAAGATTTATCATTGGTAAAAATTTTAGATGCTTTAGAGCTGGCTCGCAACACTCCTTCTGCGTGTAACCGGCAGGCTTGGAGAACCTATGTCTTTTCTGATAAAAAAAAGATCGCAAAAATACTTGAAGCTCAGGGGGGTAACAGAGGATTTGGTCATTTAGCAAATAAGTTGATTGTCATAACCGGAGAGTTGGGAGTATTTTGTAATACCAATGAAAGAAACCAGGTTTTTATTGATGGCGGGATGTATGCCATGAATCTATTATATGCTTTGCACTATAACGAAATCGCCGCGTGTATTTTGAATTGCAGTTTTGATTTTGAGAAAGAGCACGAAATAAAAGAATTCTCCGGAATAAAAGAATCTGAGGTTCTGGTAGCGATGGTGGCTTGCGGTGTGGCTCCAGTCAAATTTAAAATTGCCCTTTCCCCTAGAAATAGTTTGGAAGAAACAAATATAATTGTAGATTAATCACTCCAGATACATTCAACTCAAAACCAGATGCTTGCCAGGAAAAGTATAAACGATAGAAATACTTTGCGGCAAATCTCTATATGATTCCCCGTTTCGGGATCAATGGAGAAGATATATATAGAAGAGCTAGAACTGGCCGCTGCACGATAATTCAGGGCGGCTGCATAGAGGTATCTGTTCGAGTTCAAGATGAATTCCTGAACTTTTGTATACAGTCTCCCGGATCTTGTGTATAAGACCCATGATATCCTTTGACTTCGCGCCGCCATTGTTAAGAATAAAATTGGCATGGCGCTGGCTTACGATAGCACCTCCTACGCTCATACCCTTGCATCCGGCCAGCTCGATGAGCCTTCCCGGGTAATCGCCAGGCGGGCGTTTGAAGACACTCCCTGCATTGGGAAAATCCATGGGAAATTTGATCCTTCGCTCATCCTGTATTCTTTCTGTCTCTCTAACAAGCTGTTCTTTATTTCCCTGGCAGAGCCTGAATTGCGCTTTCATTATCAGCCAGCCGGAATGCTGAAAAATACTCCTGCGGTATCCGAACGCCATCTCCCTGTTCGTAAGGATGATCCTTCGTCCCGACGGAACAAGCACTTCTGTTCTGGTAATAATATCGGAGATATTACCGTCGTCGCCCCCCGCGTTCATCATTATCGCGCCGCCAACCGTTCCCGGTATTCCCGCGACCGACTCGAACCCGGAGTAACCATTTTCCGCGGAGAACATCGCCAGATCGATCAGGCTGATCCCCGCTTCGACTTCCAGGATACCTTCGCTGGAAAAAACAGGCGCGGCATCGCTCCCGTTGAGTATTAACGTTATCCCCTCTATCCCCTCATCGGGAGCTATGACATTCGACCCGGCTCCGAGAATAGTCAGTGGTATCCTCTCGCGCCAGGCGTTCTGGCATATCCAACGCGCTTCATCGATATTACGCGGCTGGACAAGATATTCGGCACTTCCACCTACCCTGTAGGTAGTATATTCGGCGAGACTGCCACACTCGAAAACTGCGGCCCTTGTCTCTTTTTTGATCTTGTCGGCGAGTGCCCGTAATATCTTTTCCATATAACCTACAAAGAGTATACCAAAGGATCAGGACCTTGCTGAACCATATATCGGTCCCATTCTGATACCCATCGATGATAATTGCAAGTGAAGAAAAGGAAAATGTTTATATCGAATACTGGCCGTGGAACAGGGACAGAAAATCAAAACATGTTACAAATCGCTATTCAACCTGTACACGAATCCGGAAACCTGTGAATTTGTCCTCATGCGGAAATTGCGCATCCATTCATAAGATTTTCTGTACCCGAGATTATATGCAAGATCATATTTGTACCTGATTGGATGACTGTTCCAGTCTTTAATTGCTCTTTGCGAATAATTTCCGACGATTACATACTTTGGATCTGCTGATCCGCCATTGTAATTATTCATATTAATCAACGTGCAGTTTATGAAAGGAAAGGGAGGTGTATCGACGGGAGCAGGAATAGAGAATACTCCGATAGTAGTATCCGAATTGAATTCATCAGATCGTATCCAGTTCTCTGTCTGTTCGATCCAGTGATCATCAAAGACGAAATCCCTGACATGAAACCCCAGAAAAACCAGGCTGGGGAGAAATATCACGATATAAACAATACGCCTCGCAAATACTGGAATTCTATTGCTCAGCAGTTCCACGCTCAAACCGGAAAAGAGACAGATCACCGGGCAGAGAAACATCGATATCCGTGTCCTGCACAATGTCGAGCCAATACAAAAAAGAAATAGAATGAAGATCCATGCCAGCCGTCTGGCAAATCCCTGCGATTTAAAAGCGTACCAGAACATTGCTGCGAGTCCAGCAATCGACAGTGGAAATGAAAGCCCCTGTACAAACAACTGAGTCATGAACCCCGTCATTTTCTTGATTGAAAAAACTGCGTACCCGGGTCCTTCTCTACTGCCGTGATATACTATCGTGAACCACAATTTATCATAATTTATCAACGCGTATGGATTGAAAATGGTAAATACCAGCAGGATAGTTATCCAGGAAAATAAAGTCTCCACAAGCACCTTTTTCAGCCTGTTTCTTTCAAACAGGATTACAGGATAGATAATAGATATGATTCCGACAGGAAATGAACTGCTGAAAGCGATACCCGCCGAGATCGCACTGAAAACCAGAATCTTTTTCCTCCTCCGGATTGTATATAAATATAGTAGATATACCGCCAGAAGAGCCCAGAATGCGGAATATACGTGGGGCTTGCTTATGGCAGTATATCCCATGGGAAGAGTCGAGAATAAATAGGCAAGCATCGCTGTTGTTCCCGCCAGACGCCCGGCCAGCTTGGTTCCGAATACTGCCAGAATCGCCAGTGTTCCCAAAAAAGCAAATAAGTTCATCAACCTTCCAGGCAGATAGAGAAGTGCGATATCTCCCGGGTTTTTTAGATAATAGGAGAAATCCGTCGTACTTGTGAACAGCCCCAGAGTCCTGAAAGCGAAGACCGCTGCACCGATCGGATAAAGAAACGCGCCACCATAGATATATGATTTCGGATCAAAATCAAGTTTCGAAGGGTTCATTCTTCCAAGGCTCTGGGGAACGCTCATTTCGTCGATCGCGCCGCTTCCAAGAATATATCCCCTCAGCGCAAAAGCCTTGTTTTTTTCTGATAAAATATGATTTGAAATAAGAACATTCTTTTTAAAATCTGTTTTAAGTATTCCTTCCTCTGTCAATGCTCTGATGGCAATCGAATCGGCAATAACTCTTTTAATGCTGAATTCCCCTCTAAGAGAATTCATCAGATCAATCTGGTCCCTGCTAAATCCTTCTGTTGGAGTAAGTAACTCCATCCGCTTCCGATCGGGGAGCCCCCACCTGATTCCAGAGAGGATTACCAGACCGGCAGCAACGAGGACGATCCATTGCTCTTTCCGCAATTTCACGACGGTTCCTCAAAGTTATTACTTTTAACATTATCCCTTTAGGCGGAGTGATTATAGCATTAACCGCTTTAAAACTCCACAGAAAACTTTAAATTCAAAAAACGACTCTCTCTTTCGTCCGATCAAACTGCTGCTCCTGACCTCTCCGCTACAGGAAAAAAATATACAGGCACCCTCTTAACCACCGATTGACTTGAGACTTGAATGCAACTATACTCCCTGCAGATCTTGGAATAAAAGACTGGGTAGCAAGGGAGATTTATGAAAAAGTTCAGGATCATCCTGGGGTTCATTATAAGCGCCGTACTGGTCTGGTGGTCGGTAAGAGGCGTCGACTGGAACGATTTTCTCAACGCACTGAAGAGGATATCGCTGGTCAGAATATCGCTTATCGTAGTGATAACGATGGCTGTCGTGTTCATAAGGACTTACAGGTGGAAACTGCTGCTCAGGGATATTCTCCCGGCAAGCTTCAAACACTGCTTTAACTATTCAAATATCGGGTTCCTTGCCAACAGCGTCCTCCCCGCCAGAGCCGGCGAAGTGATCAGGCCGGTCCTTTTCGCGCAAAAGACAGGGACAAGCAAGATAACCATACTGACAACCGTAATCCTGGAGAGGTTCTTCGATATCCTCGCCATGCTGATATTTCTCCTTTACGCGTTCCTCGTAGTCGAAGCTCCAGCCTGGGTCAAAAGAGGAGGCATCATTCTGATCTCCCTCTCCCTTCTGTTTCTGCTCTTCTTCTTTTTCATATCGAGGAAAAAGACTATTAAGATCCCTTTTCTCGACCGTGCCACCTTTATTCCGGCCAGGATAAGAGAATCGATCGCTGGGAAAGTCTCGAATTTCCACAAGGGGCTCACAGTTTTTAACAGCTGGAGATATTTCTTCTCCATCATGTTTCTTTCTGTCTCTGTCTGGGCCATCTATATATTGACATGCTACGTGATCATCTCTTCGTACGACTTTCCAATCAATCTGATCGATGCTTCGATCGTATGCATGGTCTTTATAAGCCTTTCGATAATGATCCCCTCCTCACCGGGGTATTTCGGGCCATACCAGATGGCCTGCATCCTTGCCCTGGGGCTCTACGGCGTCGCCAAGTCAGATGCCCTGGCGATATCTCTACTTATACAGATCCCGGTATTTCTCATAAATATCATTGTCGGAACGATCTCCCTGACGTGGGAAGGAGCAAGCATCACTTCTCTCGATATAAGTTCAAAAAACAAGGATAAGGCTTTATCCTGAGCCTCTCTGCCGAAGTCTTTCCCCGGCTTATTCATCGTCATCACCATTTGGTATGAAAGATGCATTGCTAAACGGTCAAAATTGTTGATATATATAGCAGATACCTGATCACCCCGGCCGGATAGGGGAAAATAGCTCTTCAGGTTGTTTCCGGATCTGTTCCATCTCTGAAGAAGCGTCTCAGAATCAGGGTATCGACGAATATTGCGAATAATATCGCACTATGATATACTTTTAAGTCTGTTATTCTCTTTATCGGCCTTATGTGAAGGATGGAAATGAAAGCTGTAGTACTTGCCGGAGGCCTCGGTACGAGGATCAAGCCTTTTACGCAGATAATACCCAAACCGCTACTGCCTATAGGAGAAAAAGCAGTCCTTGAGATACAGATCGAACAGCTTGCCAAATACGGGTTTAACGAGATATACCTGGCGACGAACTACAAATCGGACTATATCGAGAACTTTTTCGGAAGCGGAAAGCAGTACGGGATAACTCTGAAAGTCAGCAAAGAGGAAAAACGCCTGGGAACGGCAGGCCCCCTCTCTCTTCTTCGCGATGAGCTCGATGAACCTTTCGTCGTTATGAACGGGGATATCCTCACCCAACTTGATTTCTCAAGATTCTACGAATTCGCGATCACAAGAGAGACTATCCTTACCGTCGGGATCAAGGAGATCATCACACCTTTTCAGTTCGGTAACATCTTCTACGATGGCGACTTCGTTACAGGCATAGAGGAAAAACCCGATATCAGGACCCAGGTGCTTGCCGGGATATATATAATGAGACCGGAGATACTCGATCTGATTCCGCATAACGAGCCGATGGGTATGGATACCCTGATCATAAAGATGCTCTCGAGCAATATGCCTGTCGCCAAATACGAGATCCATGAGTACTGGCTTGATATTGGAATGATCGATGATTACGAAAAAGCCCAGGACATATATTCAGAGCATTTCAAGGAGTAGCTTTACGTGAATCGACTTGTCTCGAGATCCCCATTTAAAGATGAATTTGTCTACGACGTCGATGAGGCCGAAGAAAGGTCGAAGATCGACGATTTTTTATCAGGGGAAAGACAGAGCGTCATCGTCCAGGGGCTTGGGTTCGTAGGATCGGCGATGATGGCTGCCCTTGCTTCGGCCAGGGACTCTGATGGTGATATCCTTTACGACGTTATAGGAGTAGATCTCGTCGACGAGAATAATTACTGGAAGATCGCCCGCGCCAATCTGGGGAAGCCGCCGATAGTCTCATCCGACAAGAATATCGACGCCGCTTTCAGCCTCGGCCGGGAAAATAATAATATCATGGCCACCTTCTCGGAATACGCCTATTCAAAAGCCGACATAGTGATAATCGACATAAACCTCGACATAAAGAAAAAAAACCTCGGCGATCCGTACAATTATGAGTTTACGTACGAAGGATATAAAAAAGCGGTATCTGTCATCGCGGAGAATATCAGGGAAGAGACTCTCGTCATCGTCGAATCGACCGTCCCGCCGGGAACGACCGGGAAAGTCCTTTTGCCGATCTTCGACGGTATATTCAAAAAAAGAGGCCTCGACATCTCAAAGCTATACCTCGCCCATTCGTACGAGAGAGTCATGCCTGGACTTAATTACCTGAAATCGATCACCGATTTCTACAGGGTTTTCTCCGGTATCAATCCGGAATCAGCCAGGCGGGCGCGGATTTTTCTTGAATCGTTCATCAACACTGAGGACTTCCCGCTGAGCGAAATGCATTCCACAAACGCTTCGGAGATGTCGAAGGTGCTGGAAAACTCGTACAGGGCGATGAATATAGCTTTCCTGCAGGAATGGACCGAATACGCCGAATCCGCCGGAGTCAACCTCTTCGAAGTAATAGAAGCGATCAGGATACGGCCGACTCACAGGAACCTTATGTATCCAGGGTTCGGCGTCGGAGGGTATTGCCTGACAAAAGACTCGCTCCTCGCGGACTGGTCATATAAAGAGCTTTTCGACGGCCCAGGTCATCTCGATATGTCGCTCGGAGCTGTAGCCGTCAACGATCTCATGCCGCAGCACGCTTTCAGGCTTCTCAGCAGGGAAGCTGGCGGTCTGGAAGGACGCAGGATCACCCTGCTTGGGATATCATATCTGAATGACGTCGCTGACACGAGATATACTCCCTCCCACTACTTCTACGACCTGTGTATTGAGGCGGGCGCTACGATCACCCTGCACGATCCGATAGTTACTTACTGGGAGGAAAAGGATATCGAGATCGATACCGATATCGAAAAACTCCGCTCGATCGAGCATGATATCGCGATCTTTACAGTAAAACATTCTCAATATATTGACCTGCAGTGCGGCGAGATCCTTTCCCTGCTTCCTGGAGTGAAGATAATAATCGACGCAAATAATATCATAGATGACGAGACAGCCGCTGCCCTGGCGGAATCTGGAATAAAGATGATCGGAATAGGAAAAGGTCACTGGAAGGATGGCGGTAGATAAGATGAACAGGATAATGATTACAGGAGGAGCAGGTTTTATCGGGTATTTTCTCGCGGAAAGACTTTCGCGTGATCCAGAGAATGAAATAACCGTCATTGACAATCTCCTGAGAGGCCAGTTCGATTCGGATTTTGAAGGACTCCTTGAAAGGAAAAACACCGATTTCGTCCAGGGGGACCTGACCGATCCCGGGTTTCTCGGCAGTCTCGGTGGAGAGTTCGATTATATCTATCACCTCGCGGCGGTGATCGGCGTGAAAAACGTAATGAAAAACCCTGACAGGGTGCTGGAAGTTAATGCCGTCTCGACCCTGAATCTCTTCAACTATGCCAGGCAGCTGACCAGCCTGAAGAAACTCCTCTTCTCGTCGACGAGCGAAATATACTCGGGAACACTGAGACATTTCGGGATCGATATTCCGACAGCGGAAGACGTGATCCTCACTATCGACGATATCGGTTCAGAGCGCACGACCTACGCTCTCAGCAAGATGTATGGTGAGGCTATCGCTTCGGCATGGAGCGGGAAATACGGCGTAGCCTCTACGATAGTAAGGTATCACAACGTATACGGCCCCAGGATGGGATTCGCGCACGTCATACCCGAGATGTTCATCAAGGTCCGGGATAATGATGCTGTCGATGTCCCGTCGCCCGACCACACCAGGGCTTTCTGCTATATCGACGATGCCATCGAATATACCATAAGAGCCTGCGAGTCTCCGGATTCAGCGGGGGAAACATACCATATCGGCAACTCGGACGAGGAGATCAGGATAGACGACCTGGTAAGGACCGTTGGCGAAGTAATGGAGAGGAAGATCGAGATAAGACCTCTGCCGGCAACGACCGGATCACCTGCGCGCAGATGCCCCGATATTTCGAAAGTATCGCGTTTGACGGGATATACGCCCCTTGTCCCGCTGCGTGAAGGGATCGCCAGAACATATGAGTGGTACAGAGACAGGCTTGACAGTAGATTTGAATGATTTGACCGAGGTGAGCTATGAGCGATTTTATCCCTTTATCCGTTCCCTCCATTCAGGGTAACGAGTGGAAATATGTCAAGGAATGCCTCGACACTGAATGGGTCTCCTCCGTCGGCAGCTATGTGGACCTCTTTGAGAAGAATATCAGGGAGTACACCGGGGCAAAATTCTCGACCGCTTGCGTAAACGGCACTTCCGCCCTGCAGGTCGCGCTCAGGATACTCGATGTCGTGCCGGGCGACGAGGTGATCGTCCCTACGATAACTTTTATCGCCCCGGTAAACGTCATCGTCTATCTCGGCGCCGAACCTGTATTCATGGACTGTGACGATTATTATAATATCGATGTTGAAAAAACGATCGGTTTCCTGAAAAACGAGACGGAGTTCAAAAAAGGACACACGTGGAATAAGAAGACCGGCAGAAGGATCAAGGCGATCATTCCTGTCCATATTTTCGGCAACGCGGTAGACCTCACCGCGCTTGTGGATATATGCGACAGGATGAATATCGAACTCCTTGAAGATGCCAGCGAAAGCCTCGGCAGCAGATATATCGAAGGTCCCTTCGACGGGAGGCATACCGGCACGATCGGCGCCATGGGCGTCTATTCTTTCAACGGGAACAAGATCATCACGACAGGGGCGGGCGGAATGCTCGTGACCAATGACAGCAAATACGCCGACAGGGCGAGATACCTGACTACACAGGCGAAGGACGACGCTGTCCGGTATGTACATAATGAAGTCGGGTACAATTTCAGGATGTCAAACATACAGGCCGCGATGGGAGTGGCGCAGCTTGAGAATCTCGACAGATATATCGAAATAAAAAGGGCCGGGTATGAAAAATACAGGGAACTGATCTCCGGAATTGAAGGGCTCACTCTCGCCCCTACTCCGTCTTACGCGAGTTCAAATTACTGGTTCTACTCCCTTCAGATCGACGCCGGCATATATGGCAGGGACCGTGAATCCCTCATGGCATACCTGTCGACAAACCGTGTCCAGACGAGGCCTGTATGGTTTCCGAACCATCTGCAGAAACCTTTCATCTCATGTCAGAATTACAGGATCGAAAAAGCGCCGGAGCTGCTAGATAAAACATTGAATATTCCATGTTCGACAAACCTTTCCCATGATGATATAAGGAGAATAGTGGACCTGCTCGGATCATGACGGGCCACTACAGGTACTTAAATCGGGAAGTGACGGAAGGAAAATGAAAGATATCGTCATCGTTGGAGGAGGAGGCCACGCGAAAGTCGTGATCTCGATCCTTAAAAAATCAGGCGGATTCAATATCGCCGGATATGTCGACCCGGAAGGCAGAGGCGATCTGCTCGGCATTCCGTACCTCGGCGATGACAGTTCTCTCGGTGGGCTGATAGGCTCATCGCGAGCAACGGAAGCGGCGATAGGGCTTGGACAGATCGGTGGCAGCGAAAAACGCCGCGAACTCGTATCTCTCCTCATCGATCTCGGATATTCCTTCCCGCCGATCATCTCTCCCGACGCGGTGATCAACGAGCAAGTCGATATCGGTGGGGGTACGGTAGTGATGGATGGCGCTGTCATAAACACATGCACCTCGATAGGGAGGTTCTCGATAATCAATACGAGAGCTTCCGTCGACCATGATTGTCAAATTGGCGATTTCGTCCATATCGCGCCAGGCGTTACGGTAAACGGCGGAGTGAGGATAGGAGACGACACGCTGATAGGCGCGGGCTCGACTGTTCTTCAGTATCTGAAGATCGGGCGGGCGTGCATGATAGGGATGAATTCAATGATAGCAAACGACTGTGAAGATTTCAGTAAATGGCTCAGCAGACCTGCGAGGAAAATAAAATGAAAGATATCCTCTTTATCGCTGCCCACCCCGACGACGAGACTCTCGGTTGCGGCGGGACTATCCTGAGAAATCGATCGGATGGAGACGCGACACACTGGCTGATCGTGACAAATATGGATGAAAGATACGGATGGGAGAAATCAGTCATCTCGGCGCGGCAGGATGAGATCGAAAAAGTCTCAAAAAGCTATGGCTTTAAAAGCGTGACAAAACTCGATTATCCCACCGTGCGTCTCGACACGTTGCCTCTGAGCGATATAACTGCCTCTATCTCGAAAGTCATGGCTGACATTGAACCGTCTGTCGTTTACATCCCGAACAGGTCTGATATCCATACCGATCATCAGATAGTCTTCCAGGCGTCGATTAGCTGCATGAAAAATTTCAGGGCTCCCTTTATCAAAAAGATCCTGATGTACGAGACTCTTTCCGAAACGGAATTTGCTCCGCCTCTGCCGGGAAATGTATTTTCCCCCAACCTCTTTGTCGATATCTCCGATCAAATCGAAAAGAAGATCGAGATCATGAAGATCTACTCTTCCGAGGTCATGGATGCCCCGTTTCCCAGAAGCCCCGAGGCAATCAGGGCGCAGGCCGCGTCCAGGGGGTCGAGGATCGGCAGAGAATACGCCGAAGCGTTCGTCATCCTCGAGGAAATCATATGATCGTAAGCATCCATCAACCGAGCTACTGGCCATGGCTCGGTCTACTGGATAAAATATCCAGGTCTGACAGGTTTATCGTCCTTGATAACGTCGAAGCAAACAAATCGGCTTACCAGTATAGAAACATCTTCTACTGCAACGGAAAAGAGAAGTTTATCACCCTTCCCGTCGATTACAGGATGGGGACGAGGATAAACGAGCTCGCTTTTAAAAACGACGACTGGGCAAAAGACCATCTCGCCAGGTTCAGGAATTACTACCTTAAAACCCCTTTTTTCAGGGAAATATTCCCCTTGGTCGAAACTCTCTACAGCGCTGGCTACGACAGGCCCGTTGACCTTATCTTCGCGACGATGGATTTCTCCTTCAAGATCCTTGAGATAGAGACGGAGATATTATTTTCCTCGGCCCTCGATGGAAAAGGAAGCAAGGCGGAGATCGTCCTCGATCTCCTCAGGAAAAGCGGAGCCACGATCTACCTCTCCGGAAAAGGCGCCCTCGACTACTTCACGGACCATGATACTTCCGAATTCAAAAGGAACGGGATCGATATCACCTGGCAGGATTTTAACCATCCCGTTTACGAGCAGTTCCCGTCATCCCCCTTTATTGCGGGACTTGGTTGTCTAGACCTCTTTTTCTTCCATGGTGTAGACCGCTCAAAAAAAATATTTCACGAAAGGTGATAAATTGATTCGAACAAGGAGAGTCCGATAATGCCTTCGAATATTTTCAGAGACCTCCCTGAAATGGAGACTGAAAGGCTGCTTCTTCGCAAGTTGAAAGTCAGTGACGCTGAAGACCTTTTTATATTCACTTCCCAACCGCAGGTAAGCGAATTTCTTACCTGGCAGCCTCACAGATCGGTAGAGGACACAAGAGCCTTCCTGGAAACAGTGATCGAGAAATATGAGAATAACCAGGCAAGCCAATGGGGCCTTTATCACAAGAAAGACCGGCTGGTGATCGGGACAGCGGGATTTGTAAAATACGATCCGGCAAACAGGAAGGCTGAAATCGCCAATGTCCTCTCTTGCTACTACTGGAGACAGGGCCTTATGTTCGAAGCGATGGAAAAAGTTTTAAGATACGGATTTGAAGTGATGGAGTTGAACAGGATCGAGGGGATGATAATCCCGGGCAACCTGGCTTCAGAAGCGAACGCGAAAAAGATGGGGCTCAAGTACGAGGGGATAATAAGGGATTACGCCTTCGTGAAAGGAAAATTCATGGATTTTGCCAGCGTTTCGCTCCTGAGAAAAGAGTACTATGGGGAAGAATGACCCGAGGGAGACAGGGGCGGAAAAGATCATAAATATCGATATCATTGTCGCCGTATTCAATGAAGAGGCCGAGATCCCTGAATTTATAAAATCTGTCAGAGGCCTGCGTCTCCCTGAAAGAGTCAATATCGGAATAATATTCATAGAGGACAGCAGCACCGATGGCACAGTCGGGCTCCTTTCCAGGATATCCTCCGGCGATCGATCGATACGGTACTACGCGATGAAAAAAGGCTACGGCCAGGGAGCCGCTGTCGCTTTCGGACTCTCAAAATCGAATGCCGACGCGATGATCATGATGGATGTCGATGGCGAGCATCCTGTAGATCTTATCCCGTTGATGATTGAACGCTTCATCGCCGGGAGCCGGATAGTCCAGGCAGTCCGGAAGAAAAGGGTGGCGGATGTAAGGTACAGGGAAGCGGGATCACGGTTCTTCACAACAGTCACTTCCCTTCTGACAGGAGTCGACCTTGAGAAACAGAACGTATATTTCCGGCTGGTCGCTGGAAACGTCAGGGACGAATTGATCAGAAACAGGCGTTGGCCGTATTTCATGCGGATATCCGACAGGCTTCTTAAGAAATACCAGGCGGAAAGGATACCGTTCGACATCAGGTTCAAGGAGGGGCGAGTCAGCAGTTATGGATTTCTCAGGCTTGCCGGACTGGCTGTCAGCGGAGTCCTCTCGATAATCCCCGTACCGAGGTTTCTGATCCTCGTGTCAGTCCTTTTTCTCGCCGGAGCTGCTGTGCTGGTAAAAGGTCTTTACTATCCCGCGCCGATCCTGATCGGCGGCGCAATCTACCTGATTTACAGATTTATCTCGCTTTCGAGGACCAACCTGCTTGGGAAATTCGAGGTGGCAAGTTCGAGTGATGGAGGCCCGGAAGAGTAATAAAGGCATCTTTCGGTAGCCTTTGAGATTGACTCGACCCGTAAGGCATCCTAATATCGTTGACGATCGCTGAATTATGGTAACAGAACAGGAATAGGTCTCTTATCGGAGGAAAGATGGAAGCTGGGAACAATAGCGGAAATGGAAGTTCGGATATACTGACTATCTCCGGAGCCCAAAAGATCTCCGGAACAGTTAGGATAAGCGGGGCCAAGAATTCAGCGACAAGGCTTATCGCCGCCGCCATGCTGACTGACAGGCAGGTTAGAATCAGTAATTTCCCCTCTTCCCTGGAAGATGTAAAAAACAAACTCTCCATCATGGAAAAACTCGGCGTTACGATCGAGCTCGGTCCCGAGGAAGTCCGTATCGAGGCGTCCCGGATAGGCAACGAACTCGACGACTATTCGACTTCGATACGAACGACGTATCTTCTCGCCGCCGGGCAGCTTCGCCATAACAGGATCGCTCGCATCCCCTATCCTTCCGGCTGCGCCATAGGCGAAAGAAAATTTGATCTGCATATCATGCTCTGGAAATCAATGGGATGTGTGGTAAGGGAAAGGGAATCGTTCATAGAGATAGAGTCGGACCATCTCAAGGGATCGGATATCTCATTTCCCTTCCCCACGATCGGAGGAACGGAAAACGCTCTTCTCTGCGGCGTCCTCGCGAGCGGCAGGACAAGAGTCTTCAATGCCTATATCTCCCCCGAAGTCTTCGACCTGATCCAGATGCTACGATCGATGGGCGCGAAGATAAAGGTGAAGGGGAATACGTTCATAGAGATCGACGGAGTCGAACTCCTTAACGGGACTTCATACAGGGTGATACCGGACAGGATCGAGGCGGTATCCTGGATCGTGGCGGCGGCCGTGACCCGTGGAGAGCTTATAATCCAGGACGTCCCTTTCTCTTTTATGGAAGTACCGATGATCCATTTCCGCGATATCGGCATAAACTCTTATACCAGCGGCGACGCCCTCTATATCAATCACCATGACTTTCACGAACACTATATCAATCCGTTCGAAGTCGCCTGCGGAGTCCACCCGGGAGTAATATCGGATATGCAGCCGTTCTTCACCGTCCTGGCCACCCAGGCAGAGGGCAACAGCAGAATAATCGATTACAGGTACCCGGAAAGATTTGTCTATGTCAGTGAGATGGAAAAACTTGGCGGAACCTTCGATCTGAAGAAGGGCGAAGTGAAAATGAGAGGCCCTATAAGGTTCAAAGGGACTGAAGTTTCTGCGCCTGATCTCAGGGGAGGAGCGGCACTGATGATAACAGCGCTTATCGCTGAAGGAAAAACGACAATCAACGGTTATAGCACGATACGCCGGGGGTATAACAATCTCGCCGATAAATTCGACTCTATGAATATCAGGTATTCAATATCATAAAAAAGAATGCCGGGGTGATAGATTTGTCGCGGATGAGAAAATACCTCTTTCTTCTTCTTTTCCTCTCTTCGGTGACTCTCCTGCTGGAGACTCCCGCCTTTATAAGGATACCATCGGCGTTCCTTCAGATATTCCTGCTTCCTGGAACGGTTCTCCTGCACCTTCTCTGGGACAGGAAAAGGCCTTTTCTGGACGATATCATGATCCCCCCGATGCTCTCGCCTATCGCCCTGGCTTTCCTCGTATATATATTGTACCAGGTGACCGGATCGCTCCAGACGGCTCTGATAGCTTCACTTCTCACTTTCTACGCTCTTCTGGCGGCAATATTTATCTTCAGCGCAAAGGGCCCGGAAAATTCCAACGGACAATATCAGACCGGCAGCAGAGAAATAATGATTATTTCTTTCGCCTTCGCGTCGGTCATCTTCGTTCCGTACCTCTTCAATCATTTCCTCCTGGAAAGATCTGACGCCTGGATGCACGCGTCGATCGTTAACGAGATCATCTTCAGGGGGCTCCCTCCCCTTGAACCCCTCCTTCCAGACGTCAGCATAAGATATATGTGGTTCTATCATCTCTTTCAGGCCTCGTGGACAGTGCTTTCGCGCCTGCAGGTCTTTACAGCCATGGGCGTATCGAATATAGTCTTCGCCTTTATCTTTCCGTACCTCGTCTTTCGCGTGACCTCCCTCTTTACGTCAAGAAAAAGAGACCTTGTTTTTACTCCCCTCTTCTCCGCCGCCGGGTTGCAGGCTCCATCGTGGATCCTTTTTCCAGTTTCAATGGTAAGGGCGCTCACCGGGGAAGTAAGGGGAATGGCGGAAATATCGAGATGGCTGGGAAATATGGAACTTAACGGACACCAGGTGATGTTCTTTCTCAAACCTGACTATACCTATCATGTAAGCATGCTGGATAAATTCTATACTACCACGACATTCAACTACGCGACCGATCTTTTCCTGCTTGTCTTTTTTCTCGCCTGCGCCTGGAAGATGCTGGAAAGACCGCAGGTAAGACGGGTTGTATTGATATTTATCCTCCTTTTCGGAACTTTTATATTTCACGTCGTCACGGGGGTCGTACTAATAATGACGCTCTGTGGAGCTTCCCTTTATATATACCTCAAAGACCGGATTGCGGGAGAGGGAAAACGTAAATTCCTCAATTCACTGATCGTCCCCGCTCTCGCCATCGGCGCGGGAATAGCCGGCGCTCCATATTTTCTTTCTCTGACCGGCGGCTCTAGCGGTGACAGCGGATCGATTTCGGATTATTTCCATATAGGAATAGTGCCGCTGCTGACGATCATCTGCCCCGTTATCATCCTCTTTCCCTTCATGAAAAGATCCTTAAAGGAGCTTTTTTCGCGCGGGGAGACCGATTGGATGATCCTCGCCGGATCGATCGTCACCCTCGCGCTGACGAGCATCTTTATCGATCTTCCCGGCGAGGTCGAGGGTAAATTTGTTTTTATCCTTTTTCTTCTCCTCATACTCCCGGTAAGCTGGCAGATCATCGATTCCATTCATAATGCCAGCGGGAAAAAACGCGCCATTCTGGTCGCGGTGATCCTGTTTCTTTTTTCTGTTCCATTCGCGATGACTGTGAGGGGATTCGTCCTTGACCGGCCAAAAGGGATAGAGACAAAAAGGTTCTACATCACCGACGGGCAGAGAGAGCTTTTTCAATGGATCAAGGATTCCACCGATATCAACTCGGTATTTATCGAAAATAACATATATGGCCTGATGCCTGTCCTTGGAGAAAGGCATCAATTCGCCCTGCCGGAGAATTTTCTTCTTATCCAGGGGTATGGTGGAGAGAAGATCCTAAGGTATGGCAGGATCAGAGACCGGCTTTTCTCCGAAAGGACCCTGCTTCCAGACGATATCGAAGCAATGCGGATGACGGGAAGGGATATTTATCTCGTCATCTGGCAGGAAGATATCTCTGAAAATCCCGGCCTGATCGAATCAATACGATCTCAGCCGGAAAGATACACCGAACTTTTCACCAATGCCGCGGGGACTGTCTTTCATATTGAAATTCAATGACCCGGATATGGAAAGGAAGATGTCATGTCGATTGTCACGGAAAAGATAGCTCAGGCGAAAAAGATCCTTGCCGAAAACAAGATAGATCTCTGGCTCACATTTGCCCGTGAGACCGAAGTATCTCCCGATCCTGTCCTCGATCTCATTCTCGGGGCGAACTGCACGTGGCAGTCAGCCTTTATCATTCCTGCTGAAGGCGAACCTGTCGCCCTGGTAGGCAGCCTCGACATGGCGCGGATCGAGGAGGTCGGCGGCTACAAGGTTATCGGTTATAAACAGGGTATAGGAGAATCACTGTTAGGTGAGCTTGACAGATTCTCCCCGTCGAGCATCGCGATAAATTTCTCGAAAAACGACCTGATGTCGGACGGTCTTTCTCACGGCATGTACCTTATCCTCACGGAATATCTTAAAGACACTCCGTACGCCGGCATGCTGACCAGTTCTGAAAAGCTTGTGTCCAGGCTCCGCGGCAGAAAGAGCCCCGAAGAGATCAGAAGAATAAAAAAGAACGTCGACCTCACGCTTGACATATTCGGCCGCGTGACGGAAATGATAAAACCTGGAATGACCGAGAAAGAAGTCGCCGCCTTCATCCTTGGCGAAGTCGAGCGCGAAGGAGTGGAGACCTCCTGGGAAAGAGAGCAGTGTCCTTCCGTTTTCACGGGACCTGAATCGGCCGGCGCCCATGCCGGGCCTACCGACAGAAAGATCGAGAAAGGGCACGTACTGAATATAGATTTCGGCACGAGAAGCGAAAGTTACTGCTCGGATCTTCAGAGGACATGGTATTTTCTCCGCGACTCCGAGACAGCGGCCCCCGTCGAAGTCATAGAGCCTTTCAATACGATACGTGATTCGATCGCTCTCGCCGCCGAAAAGATCAGGCCGGGGATGGAAGGAAGAGAGATAGACACGATCGCGCGTGGATATATCACCGACCGGGGTTTCGATGAATTTCCCCACGCCCTGGGGCACCAGGTAGGACAGGCGACTCACGACGGAGCGGGCCTGTTGTGCCCCGAATGGGAGCGCTACGGCGATCTCCCATATCTGAAGATCGAGGAGAACCAGGTATATACTCTCGAACCGAGGATCAATATCCCGGGATACGGAGTCGCCACGATGGAGGAGATCATCGTCGTCCGCCCCGGCGGAGGCGAATTTCTCTCTGATCCACAGAGAGAGATCATATTGATTTAAAGCCGGCCCGCTCTATGGAAAACGGATGATCCTATACCCGGGTATCAATCTTGCTTGGACCGCTGTTATGAACAGATTTGACAATATCGACGACAGGAAAAAACCCTCTTTGAAGGGAAGGATCAGGAATCTCCCTTTCTCCAGAGTGAGAGACGCGATCTTCGTTATCGTCATAGGACTTATTGCTGGAAGCCAGATAGCCGCTCCGAATAAAAGGATGATCCAGGCTGTTGTCGGAGTTGTCCTTGTCTCTGTCCTCTGGTCGTTCTCGACCTTTCACGCCCTCGTCTTTATGGCTGTCATGTACCCTTTCCCTTTCTCGATAGCCATCGGGAACTCGAATCTTGTCTTCACAGTCATCATATTCCTTATATTCATGGTAAGGGTATCTGCGAAGATCGAACGGTTTCGCTCTGACAGGCAGTTCAACCTGCCGGTACTTCTGATAATGGCGTCGTACCTCCTCTCGTTCTACAGCCTCGATACTTCGGCCCGGGCTTACCAGGCGGCGGCGTATCATACGGCAAACGTCGGGGGAGCTATTCTCCTCTTCTATCTGGTCATCAACTTTCTCGACGACGAGAAAAAACTCCGCACGATGGCAAGGGTGATGGTCATCACCGCTGCCCTTGTTGTAACATTCACACTGATCGAGACGCTCTTTCCCGGGCGGACGATCGTGCCGATGTGGTTGTATACAAGCCACCGGACACATCTTATTATGAAAGATATAAGGATGGGAGGGGCCTTCCATGATTTCGAACTGAACGCCGAGTTCTTCGCGATCAACGTCCCGGTGATCTTCTTGATGCTGGTGAGGGAAAAACGCCTCGCCTCAAAGATCATCTACGCGGCAATATTAATATTCGACCTCGGGATGATGTTTACGACCATCACAAGGGGAGCATTCTTTACCCTCTTCTTCGGATATACATACATGGCGTTCATCTTCAGGAAGGACCTTAACTTCGTAAAGCTGGTGACAATGACGATCACGGTGGTCGCGCTGATAGTTGTCCTTGAGACAGTCGTGGCTAGATATACCGTATCAGGATCCCTGTTTAAAAGAGTCTTTGCCACAAGCTTCGAGGGTGGACTTCCGAGTAACAGGGCTGCCGCCTGGACGTCATCATTTGAACGGGCGATGAGAAGCCCGATAATAGGACACGGCCCTTTCTGGGATACCGAAAAGAAGGGATCGGATTTCCTCCTCTTTCCCCACAACCTTTATCTGTATATTTTAAATATAACCGGTCTGGTAGGTCTTCTCTCTTTCCTCTTCTTCATATTCAGGTTGATGAAAGCGTCGATGATAAGGTTCAAGGCCTCAATAGTTTCATCTCCATTCCCCGACGCGTTCAGCAAGGTCCTTCACGTGATGCTGGTGATGTTCCTCTTCGACCAGATAAAGATCGAATACCTGAGGAACTATATATATATCTATTTCGTCTGGCTTCTCTTCGGAATAATCGTCGCGGCAAAGAATATCATTGTCGAGAAAGAAAAGGAGCAGGCTCTCGCCGCTCCTTCACCGTGATAATGACCCGTCTGCCGGTTTAAATCACTTTATAAGATAGTTGCCGTTTCTGATCACGGTCTTTCCTCCGGCGACCAGCGTCACCTTCTGGACAAGAGCGTCGAAGTGCCATTTGCTCCTGTTCCTGCCAAGGCCGTAGCTGTCTCCGATCGCGAAATGTACCGTTCCGAAAGCTTTCTCTGCTTCGAGCATATTCCTGCATATCTTCGCGCCGCGGTTCGTTCCGATCCCGAACTCTCCTATCATGCGGCCGGTCATATCCTTGCCGATCCCCTTGACTATCTCGGTCACGCCCTTCCCGCTGAAACCGACAAGTCTTCCCTTTTCGAAGACCATCGTCCCGCGGCCGACCTTGTCGTCGATCAGGCTTATCGCCAGCTTGCCGGTGAACGTCTCCTCGACCGGACAGGTAAAACATTCTCCGGCCGGAAGGTTTCCGTGACTTCCCTCTTTGCTTATATCACCGTTATCGTTCTTCCACTCCCTGCCTTTTACGCTGAAACTGATATCAGTCCCCAGTGAATTGGTGACGCGCACCTCCGTTTTATCTTTAAGTATCTTCATGACCTTTCTCGTCAACGCGTCCATCTTCTTAAAATCGATATTGATAAGGCGCTCCATCATGTCGACGGTTATTCCCGGCATCATGCAGATCCGACCCTTTTTCATGCCGTTGACTACCATGTATCCCCTGAACGGTTTCTCCTCCACTCTCGCGTCGAGCATATAGAGGGAGACGTCGGCTTTTTTCATCATCCCCTTGAATATCGCCGTAGGTTCAGTTATCGGCCTTAACGTCTCGGTCATCAGGTAAGTCGTGACCTCGGCTCCCTTTTTCTTTCCCCAGAAAGCGAGAGCTTCAGCTATCTTCATCTTCTGCCTGTCGGTGATCAGGAGGAGGTTTTCGCCCTTCCTTACTTTCATCGCGTCATAGACAGCCTTTTTAGCGGCGCTTGTGAGTTTATCCATCTTTCCCATCTCCTTTTTCAAGAACATCTGACCACGAACCTCTTCAGGATACCGCATCGGGGTTTTTAAAGGCAAGAGATGACTCGGTTGTAAATGAAGAGAATAATGTGATACAATCAACTTTCATCTTGGAAGACCCGGCTCTACCGGCACTTCTTTCGGAAAAACGATATGCACGATAAAAAAAGATCGCTGTCAAGGTTCGCTGTCGAATATTTTGCGGGGGCCGTTTTAATCTTGTTTTATTTCCTGATCGTCACCCCCTTCGCCCTTCTGGGAAGATTGATCGGAACAGACCTCCTTATGCTGAAAAGATTCAAGGCGGGAAAAGATTCCGTGATGACCGGGAAGAAGATGCGTATTGGAAAAAACGACCTTGCCAGGCCATATTGAAGTGGAAAGGGCGCGATGAGTTCTGACACTATCCTCGGCATTTCGGCTTACTACCATGACAGCGCCGCGGCGATCATTGACGGCGGAAATATCTTCGCCGCCCAGGAGGAAAGATATACGAGGGTAAAACACGATCGTTCATTTCCCAGCCGGGCGATAAGATCACTCCTGAAAGAATCGGGGATCTCTCCCGGTGATCTGAGCTATATCTCTTTTTACGAAAAACCGCTGAAAAAATTCGATCGTCTGATAAAGACTCATCTTGCTTTAGCCCCGGCGGGATCAAACGCGTTCCTCTCCTCCATGTCCGTCTGGGCAAGGGAAAAACTTTTTCTGAAAAATACCATTAAAAGAGAGCTCGCCACGCTTGGGATATCCGGGATACCTCTCCTCTTTCCTGAACACCATCTTTCTCACGCGGCCAGCGCCTTCTATCCTTCTCCTTTCGAGGAAGCGGCCATACTCACCATCGACGGAGTCGGAGAGTGGACCACTACGGCGATCTGGCATGGTAACAACAAAGATCTTACGCTGATCAGGGAACTCCGGTTTCCCCACTCCGTGGGGCTCTTTTATTCGGCGGTGACTTCATACGCCGGGTTCAGGGTCAACAGCGGTGAATACAAGCTGATGGGACTCGCTCCCTTTGGCGATCCTGATGGAGAACGCGTGGGCAGGTTCAGGAAATCGTTTCTCGAGCAAGTCATTGATATCAGGGAGGATGGTTCGATACTGCTTAATATTGAATATTTCGATTTCCTCACCGGATCGGGGATGACTGACGACCGGAAATGGACAGACCTTTTCGGCATACCCCGGCGACCGCCGGATTCACCGGTAGACCAGGCATATATCGATATCGCCCTTGCAGCCCAGCAGATCACCGAGGATATCCTTTTCAGGCTCGCCCGGTCGGCGAAAGATCTTACTGGAAGCGACAACCTCGCCCTCGCCGGAGGAGTCGCGCTGAACAGCTCCGCTAACGGAAAACTGCTTAAAAAAAGGATTTTTGAGAATATCTGGATCCAGCCCGCCGCGGGAGATGCCGGAGGCGCCCTTGGAGCAGCTTTCGCGGGGTGGCATACGCAGATGGATAAATCGAGGATAATCGACGGCAGAGCCGATTCGATGAACGGAGCCTGTCTCGGCCCCGCGTTCTCTGCTGATGAGATAGGGATCATGATAAAAAAGTACCGGGCTCCGTTCAGACACTTCGACGATTTTGACGAACTGGCGAGAGAAACGGCATCGTTGATAGCTGATGATAAGATAATCGGATGGTTCCAGGGACGGATGGAATTCGGACCGAGAGCTCTTGGCAACAGAAGCATCCTCGCTGACGCCAGAAATCCCGCCATGCAGAAAAGAATGAACGCGGTCGTAAAACGGCGGGAAGCTTTCAGACCGTTCGCTCCATCGGTACTTGAAGAAGATATCGAAAAGTATTTCGATCTGGACAGGCCATCACCGTATATGCTCTTCGTGGTGCCTGTCATCGAAGGAAGGCTCATTCAGAACCACGGCGCTGATCTTTCCATTCCTCTCCAGGAAAGGATCGATACCGTCCGCTCGGACATACCGGCAGTGACCCATATCGATGGCTCTGCTAGGATACAGAGCGTCAGAAGAGAAGATCACCCCCGCTTCTGGACCCTGATCGATCAGTTTAAACAAATGACCGGCTATGGAATCGTCCTCAACACGAGCTTCAATGTGCGGGGTGAACCGATCGTCTGCACCCCGGATGACGCCTACAGGTGTTTCATAAGCGCAGGGATCGATTACCTTGTCGTGGGAGATTACCTTTTCGACAAGCGCCTGCAGGGGGACCCTCCGGCAGACAACACCTCGCGTGAGGAAAGGATCGGCGCGAAAGACCTCGCGGACCACCGTTGATTGAATTTTTTAACGGTGGGGATATTGATTTCCCGTGTCATTCCGGTTAATATCTCTTCAGCAGAAGAGGAGCATATGTTCATTAAAAAAGAAGACCTGATAATCCAGAGACCCAATCCATCTCTGAACGTCAATAAAAGACAGGTAGAATACGACCGAAGATATATTCAGTACAGAAAAGATCTCGACCGCTTCCACGTTGAGATCGAAATGATCATGAGGCTCCTCGAAGTGAGGAAAGGCCAGAGGATAATCAATATAGGCGGAGGTGTCGGGTTTACGCTTTACGAGGTGGCTGGTTTCGGAACGGAATGTTTCAATGTCGACATCTGCCCGGGAGATCCGAAGTTCGTTCATGAAATGGCGAAACATTACGGACTTGACATAAAATCCATGCAGGGCGATTCCTGCGCCCTTCCGTTCGGCGATGAGACGTTCGACAGTATCTATTCAAAAGATGTCTTCGAACATATCTGGGATTTTGAAAAAGGGATGAACGAACAGATCAGGGTATTGAAAAAAGGCGGACACCTTCTTATTCTTGTGGGAAACCTGATCAATCCCAAGACCTTTTATCGGATGTTTGTAAAACGATTTATAGAGACGAGAGGAAAAGCCGGCGGTTTGAGATGGCTCCTTACCAAACACAAGGCTGTCTTTGACTTCGGTATAGGATGGCACGGAAAAGATGAGGACTTCAAGACGACCTTCTGGTGGAAGAGAAAGATGAGACAGTTCCCCGAACTTCAGACTCTGCTGATAACGACTACCCGCGCACACGCGAGACCGGACAGGCTGATCAACAGGATCTTCAGGCCTTTTATCGGAGGGATAATCATCCTGGCAAAGAAAAAGGAGCAATGATGCCGACGTACCATTACGCTTGTGAAAAATGCGAGCATGAATTCGAGATCGACCAGAAGATATCGGACGCGCCCAGGAAGCGGTGCCCGAAATGCCGCGGGCCTGTTTACCGGGTAATCCATCCCGTTGGTCATATTTTGAAAGGATCGGGATTTTACAGGACAGATTACCGGGATGAAGATTATGGGAAGAAAGAACTCGCCGAAAAAAAATCCGATCCGCCTGTCAGTGAGAAGAAGGACAAAAAGAAGACAAAGAAAGCGAAGACTCCTTCGGCAGATTGACTTATTCTGCCCCGTCGACCGGCCGGTCATGCCTGAAGGCCGCTTTCAATCTGAAATGAGACGGCCCCCGCGCCTGGCGCGGAGGCCGTTCCTTGATTCCCCGCGAATCTATCGCCGGAAAGATGATCTCCCCTGCCGGTTATCAACCTTTAAGGGTCATCTCTATGATTTCGACAGCTTTTGACAGCTCCGCCTCATTCACGTTGAGGGGCGGACGGAAACGGACTGTCCTCGGGCCGCATTTGAGAGCGATCATACCGTTTTCCATCGCCTTGTTGACGAAATCGTTCCTGCTTTTCCCGTCCGGGCAGTCAAAAGCGCAGAAAAGGCCCAGTCCCCTGACATTCGATATCTTGTCAGGATGACGCTGCTGGATATCTCCCAGAGATTTCTGGAATATCTCTCCCATCTTCGCCGCGTTATCGACGAGTCCCTCTTCTTCTATCACTTCGAAGATCTTCATTGCTCTTTTCATATCGACAAGGTTACCGCCCCATGTCGAGTTGATCCGGCTCGATACCTTGAATACCGAATCGACCTCATTGATGCGATTGCTCGCCGCGATGCCGCAGACCTGGGTCTTCTTTCCGAAACAGATGATATCCGGCTTGACATCGTAATTCTGATGGGCCCACATCTTTCCCGTCATTCCGACACCGGTCTGGACTTCGTCGAAGATCAATATTACCTCGCGTTCATCGGCGATCTTTCGCAGCTGGTGGAAGAACTCCTTGCGGAAATGGTTGTCTCCTCCCTCGCCCTGGATCGGCTCTATTATAATCGACGCGATATCATCGGGATTATCAGCAATCGCCTTCTCGATCGCATCTACAGCTCTTTTTTCAGCCGCTTCTATCTCGGCGAGATGGTCCTTCACGGGAAATATGACCTTCGGGTTCTCGATCCGTGGCCAGTTGAATTTCGGATAATAATTGACCTTTGTCGGATCAGTATTGGTGAGGGACATCGTGTACCCGGTGCGTCCATGGAAAGCCTCTTTGAAATGGATGACCTGGTGGCCCTTCTCCTCCTTGATCCCCTTCTCGAAGTTCTTTCTTACCTTCCAGTCGAAGGCGGCTTTAAGAGCGTTTTCAACGGCCAGAGCGCCGCCGCTTATGAAGAAGAGGTTGGGCAGATAGTCGGGGATCGCGATGCGATGAAATGTATCGACGAATTCAGCCATCTCCTGCGTATAGAGATCGGAATTCGAGACTTTGTTCACAGCGGTAATCGCAAGTTCTTTGAGAAAATCGTCGGTAGTAAGGGCGGGATGGTTATATCCGAGCGCGCTGGAAGCGAAAAAGGTGAAGAAATCGAGGTATTCCTTTCCCGTGGCCGCGTCGTGGAGCCATGTGCCGTGACTTTTCTCAAGATCAAGTACAAATGGATACCCGTCTACAAGCATACTTTTCTTAAGAGTCTTGTGAACATCCTTCGCTGCGATCTTCGACTTTCCCATAGACACCTCTCAATCATAATTCATATAAGGACAAAGACTTATAACACTAATCGGCAATCAATCACCGCGCCATTAATATATCAGCTTTACTGGATATTTTCAATCTGTTTTCCTGAAAATTTTCAGGAAAAACAGAAAGCTCAGAGATAAAAAAACCGGGTCTGCCCCTGCGGCTGCAGTACAGGGTCCGACCCGGACGGAAAAGAGAAATGGAGAAGTAATGGGACAGTTATCCTTTACATTCTCCTTTTCCCTGGTGAGGTGATTACCACTTCACGCTCCCGCAAAAAATATATGACCGGCCTAGTTCTGCCGGAACCTCTCCCTCCTGTCTTCAGGCCAGAATTTGTTGACCTTGACCAGCTTTGAATCTTCGTCGAAAATAAACTCTTTTCCTATCTCGTAATAGGTCCAGTGCTCAAGGACCTTTCCGTATCCATTCACGCGCAGGCGATGGACTGGATATCCATATGTGTTATATGTGGTTAATTTATCGGCAGTCAGCTTCGAACTCAGGAGACTGTGGCGTAGATATCTGCGGCCCTTTTTCCCCCGATAAACCGCAGCAGCATCAGCTGCTGAGGCTATAAACGATGCAAGTGCCAAGAACAGGATCAAACGTTTTAACATCGTCCTCACCCTTTCCTGATGTGTATCCAAATGTTGCTGTACTTGCGACCTTGCTGTGGTTTATTATATCATACATCGCCCTGTCATTTCAAGTGACTGCGTAAAATTTCTTTTTCTTCCGAAAGGTTTCCGGTAGTGCCTGATAATTCCTCCAGACCTCTGCTGCCTGTTGCTGCTGTAAGAGGATTGATGGTACTTCTCTTTGTCATCTGGTCGAATTCTTTTACGGCGATAAGGCACCTCAGGGAGATATTTTCAGCGAGCGAACTGGTCCTGGCGAGATTTCTTCCATTTGCCCTGTTTATAATCGTCTATCTGTCAACCAGTTCCGCGAGGCGAAGAGAGTCGGTCCGCGCCCTGAAGAACTCCTTTCTCAAACTGATTCTGATGGGTCTGACGGGAGTCGCCGGTTACAATTATTTCCTCTATACCGGTCAGGCGGAGATCAAACCGGGTGCGGCCGCTCTTATCACGACCCTCGCTCCTCTTTTTACTCTGATACTGGCCGTGATCTTTCTCAGGGAAAAAGTGACCCTGAAAACGGTGCTGGGCATTATCATCGCGTTCGCCGGGCTTTATATCGTGATCGATTACGGAAAGATCGGGATGGGAGCTGTTACCGGTATCTTGCGCGCCGACCTGCGTTACGCGCTGATCACGGCTCTTGCTCCTCTATGCTGGTCCATTTACACTATAATAAGCAAGAGCCTGGCGGAAAAAAGTTCTCCCTTTACGATCACCTGCCTTTCATCCCTCATAGGCACCCTTCCGTTTCTTGTTCTTCTCGACTCTGATTTTCTCGAGAAGATCGCTTTAATGGAGGTGTCGCACTGGATCGCCCTTGCCTACCTTACTCTTCTCTGCACTCTCGCGGGTTTCTGGATATGGAATTTCGCCCTTACCCGCCTGAGCGCTACTTCAGTCTCATCATTTATTTATCTCAACCCGCCTCTGGCGGCGCTGTCGGGATACTTCTTTTTCGATGAAGAGGTCACGATACTCTTTGCCGCGGGTAGCCTGGTACTCCTTGCCGGATTGTACCTCTCCCAGACCGGACAGCGGATCAGGAAGACCGTCGCTTCCGGACAAAAGCGATAGTGAAGAGAGAGAGTTTTTCCCTTGAATCCTGGGTCCCTATGAAAATCCTTGCCAGCAGAAGATAATTTAGGGTAGGTTGTTCCTTAAAATATATCTTTCTGACGATAAGCCTGAATAGACGTATTCTCGGGAGGAATCGATTTTGATACCAGATAACAACGCAGAAGCACGCGGTCTCTGGAGTTCCAGATTCGGTTTTATCCTCGCGGCGGCAGGTTCGGCGATCGGGTTGGGGAATATATGGAGATTCCCATATACGACCGGCGAAAATGGCGGCGGGGCCTTTCTCATTCTCTACCTTATATGTATTGTTCTTCTCGGGTTACCGATCATGGTCGCCGAACTGACGATCGGTAGATTCAGCCGCCGCAACCCTGTCGGAGCATTCGAGACTATCCGGCCGGGAAGTCCCTGGAAACTGATCGGATACATGGGTGTAATAACCGGACTATGTATTCTTTCGTACTATTCCGTCCTTGCTGGCTATACAGTCGGATATATTGGAAAATCCCTTTCAGGAAACAGTTCTACCTACGAGGCTTTCACGTCGAATCCCTTTGTTTCCATACCGCTCTTTATCGCTTTCATAGTCATTACGGTGCTTGTCGTCCACGGAGGGGTAAAAAACGGGATAGAAAGATGGGCAAAGATACTGATGCCGACCCTTCTGGTGCTGATGATAATCCTTATTATCAGATCGGTCACCCTGGAAGGGGCGGGAAAAGGCCTCGCTTTTTACTTCAGGCCGGATTTCAGCAAGGTAACGGGCAATACCGTCCTGGCTGCCCTTGGACAGGCCTTCTTTTCACTCTCTCTCGGTATGGGAGCTATGATCACGTACGGAAGTTACCTCAACAGGGAAGACAACCTCGTCATATCAGGATGCTACGTCGTCTTCTTCGACACGCTTATAGCGGTCATGGCTGGTCTTCTGATCTTTCCCGCGATATTCGCCATGAATATGAGCCCGGACGCGGGACCGGGACTGGTCTTCAAGGTCCTGCCCGAGATATTCGGACTGATCCCCGGCGGCAGGCTGGTGGGAGCGTTCTTTTTCATTCTCCTTTCGATCGCCGCTCTGACCTCGACGATCTCGCTTCTTGAGGTCGTGACATCATACCTGGTAGATGAAAAACACTGGCTCCGGCGTAATGTCGTATGGGTGGTCGCCGCCGCGACATTCGTCCTGGGCCTCCCTTCTGTCCTCTCGCAGGAAGGAATGGTTCCCTGGCTGGTCGATCTCCCCGGACTGGGAACATCATTTCTCGGGTTTATGGACTGGTTATTCGGCAACATAATGCTTGGTGTGGGAGCTCTGTTCATCGCGGTCTTTACAGGCTGGGTATGGAAGAGGGAGTCATCGTCAAGGGAGCTCAGGCTGGGGTATCCGGGATTCGACCGGATCGCTCCTGTCCTCTTTTTCCTGCTGAGATTCTTTTGCCCCGTGGTTATCCTTATCGTACTCATTTTCATATTTAAAAAAGGGGCATGAGAGTAAAAATCTTCAATGTCGGCTAAAGCACTCTGATAAACGGGAGTAATCAATGGATTCGATAAAAAACGTAGTCGATACCGCCGTCAAGTATATCTGGGAATTCCCCGAAGCGATGCCCTATTTCATCGTCCTTCTTCTCGGCGTCGGCATATTCCTTACGATCAGGATGAGGTTCATTCAGCTTCGAAAAGTCTCCCACAGCCTTGCCGTGATATCGGGATATTATGACGATCCTCGCGACAGTGGAGAGATCAGCCATTTCCAGGCTCTCACTTCGGCTCTTTCCGCCACGATCGGGATCGGAAACATATCAGGCGTGGCGATCGCGATCCATTATGGAGGCCCGGGAGCGATGTTCTGGATGTGGGTGACAGCCATCCTGGGTACCGCGTCGAAATTCGTCGAATGCACCTTGAGCACTCATTTCAGAAGGATCCATGATGACGGGACTGTCTCGGGCGGACCGATGTATTACATAGAAAAAGGAATGGGAAGGAATTGGAAATTCCTCGCCGTGATCTTTGCCATATGCGCCGTCATATCATCATTTGGCAGCGGCAACGCGGTGCAGGCCTTTACAGTGGCCGATTCGTTCAAAAGCGAATTCAGCATCCCGACATGGATAACCGGACTGGTACTGGCATCTCTGGTCGGCATGGTCATAATCGGAGGGATCAAAAGGATCGGAAAGGTCACGAGCAGGCTCGTACCGATAATGTCGATCATATATTTTGTGGGCGCCCTTACGGTCCTTCTGCTGCACGCTTCGAAACTTCCCGGAGCGTTCGGGGCTATATTCGCCGACGCTTTCACGGCTAGAGCGGGCGCCGGCGGATTTGTCGGGTCGTCCTTCATGTTCATGCTTCTCTGGGGAGTGAGGCGGGGCATATTTTCGAACGAAGCGGGACAGGGCAGCGCTCCGATTGCGCATGCCGCTGCCAGGACCGATGAACCGGTACGGGAGGGGCTGGTCGCCATGGTCGGTCCGTATATCGACACTCTCCTGATCTGTACTCTCACCGGGCTGGTCATCATAACAGTCGGTGTATGGAAAGATAAGAAGTTCGAGTCTGTACTTTTCGACAAGCAGGCGGAGATCCACCTGGTCGAGGCATCGGGTGTAGTGGGAGAAAACGGGAAGATAACGGGGGAGATAGAAAAGGCCGGTATCTTTCCCGTAACAAAAGGAGAAACGCCGGATATAAATTTTGTCAGAAACCACAGCCTTGTCGACTCCGCGGTGCTGCTGCACGGGGACGATCCTTTTACCGGTTCGATCATCGTGGCTGATGATGGCTCGACAGCTTTTGCCGACAGATATGGCGATCCTGTCCCCGCTGCCGATATTCGCCTCCAGGGCCTCTTTCTTCAGAACGGTTCACCATTGACCGCCTGGGCTTTCGGAACGGGCCTCTCTCCACTGGGAAGCTGGGGTAACTATATCGTTACTATCGCCGTCTTCCTTTTCGCTCTTTCGACAGCAATCTCCTGGTCGTATTACGGAGACAGAAGCATCGAATACCTTCTGGGACCATCCGCTATAATGCCTTACAGGTTCGTTTTCTGCGTCATGCAGTTCGTCGGCGCCGTATTCTCTCTCGAGATCGTCTGGGGATTCGGCGACGCCGCGCTCGGACTTATGGCTATCCCGAACCTTATAGCGATCGCCGCCCTTTCCGGGGTGGTGAAAAAACTGACCGATGATTACTTCTCCAGGAAACATAAAAGATACCGAACGTCGCTTTTTAAAAGAAATTAGCTGAATAGAAGTTCGGACGCTCAAACAGCCTACCGGATTCTTCATAAATAATATAAAAGCCTAAGTGTGAACAAAATAAGATATATACATCCGCCCAAAGATATAATCCCATTCACGTCATTGACACGTAATTAGATTAGGTATATAATATAAATGAAAGCTCCTGTTAGATTGGTGAGGCGAATGATTTTGGGAAAAATCCGCGGGCTCAGCTCTTACAGAGTTTGCTCCAGAGTCATCCACCCCCACGGTTAGAACGGGGGCTTTCTTTTTAGAGTCAACAAACAGAAGCCCTTTCCCGGCCTCCGCCCGGAAAGGGCTTCTGTCTTTCAAACAGCGTCTGTTCTGAATCCGCGGTTACTCGTCCCAGCTCGCTACGAGAGAATCCTGAAAATAAACAAAGCGTTTCTTGGTCCTGTCACGAGGATCCTTATAGATCCACTGTTCCTGCGCTACACCGCCGATCTCGCTCGTGTTTCTGTCATCGGGATATCCCCATGATTCGAGAGCGGCATCAATCTGCATCCCCTTGTAAAGCTCATGATTCGCTATAGCTTTTGCCGTTTTCTTGCCGAATTTCCTGAGATCCATCCTGTAGCGGTACTCGGGGTTCTTGAACCAGAGAGCCCTGCCGAGAGCCTCTTCGAACGATTCCATTGTCACAGGTCTTTCAATATTAAGCGCATGTCTTACTACACTTCTTTTGGGACCCTTTACTGTCACGGCCCCGCCCCAGTGCATATCCAGAGCGATTACTTTTACTTCGATATCCCTGTCGATTACCCTGACCTCGCGTTGTTCCGTACGGGTATTGTTCTCAATATTTATCAAAAGCGACCTGGTCCAGGCGGTCTTTCCGATATATTTTTCTTCCAGCGCGTCCATTTCCTCAAGAGAGAGATCCTTTAGCTGGGTCTCTACTACCTTGCAACCGGAGAAGATAAACAGCAGCAACAACGCAATAGAAATGCACTTTTTCTTGTCAGACACCCTTAACCCTCCTTAAAAATCAAATCTTAACGTATCTGTAAAATAGACGTAAAACAGAGTCAAATCAAGTATTTTTCTAAGAGACCCCTTTCAGATGCCTTAAAAGCAGTCTTCCCTTTACTGCCGAAAGATCTATTGCCACTACATCGATCCGGACCTGGTGGAAAAAAGCCTTATCTTCCCTGTTTGACAGATAGTTACAGGCGGCTTTCCGTATATTTGAAATCTTTTTCCTGCTTATCGAATCGTATGCTTCGCCGAATCTGTCGCTTTTCCTCGTCTTGACCTCGACGAATACGATACAGTCGTCATCTGACGCGATTATGTCGATCTCGAGATGTCCCGTTCTGAAATTCTTCTCTATGATCCTGTATCCGATCAATTCGAGATATTCGCCGGCTATTCTTTCCCCCGCCGCGCCGCAGACCTGGTTCCCCTTCACATCCACTCCTCCCGTCACAGATCCACTTTTGTCCTGAAACTCCTTCTATGTATGGCTGTCCTGCCCCTGAGTGCTATCGCTTCGAGATGACTCTTTGTTCCATATCCCTTGTTTCTGGAAAAATCGTATCCGGGAAATTCCTCTTCTTTTTCTCTTAATATCCTGTCTCTGGTGACTTTGGCGATAATTGACGCGGCTGCGACTGAAAAACTCTTGTTATCAGCACCCGCGACAGCCTCTGTACTGCAATCTATGCGTGGAATCTGACATCCGTCTATTATCACATGGCAGGGCACTAGCGGCAGGTTCTCGACTGCTATCCGCATAGCCTTTAAAGTAGCCTGCAGGATATTTATCCTGTCGATCTCCATCGGGCCGATGATCCCGACCGAACAGGCGACAGCTCTTGTCCTTATCTCGTCGAAGAGTTCTTCCCTCGTCTTTTCCGATAACAGCTTGCTATCGCGTACCCGCGAAAGCTCATCACACGGATCGCATATGACAGCGGCAGCGACTACGGGACCGGCGAGCGCTCCTCTTCCCGCCTCATCGACTCCCGCCAGAAATCTGACTGGAGGTCTCTTCCTGATCTCATCGAATGCGGTGAGATCGATGAAAGAGGTCCGGGTCGATCGGGACATTACTTTCCTCTGTCTGTCTTTTCGGGGATCCTGGCCGCTTTACCTTTCAGATTTCGCAGATAATAGAGTTTAGCCCTTCTGACTTTTCCCTTGCGAAGCACCTTGATGCCGGCAAGGTTCGGAGAATGCAGTGGAAAGACGCGCTCTACACCCACTCCCTGGGTCACTTTACGCACTGTGAACGTCTCTCCGACACCGCTACCCTTGCGCTGGATGACTGTTCCCTGAAACGCCTGGATCCTTTCCCTCTTGCCTTCAACAACTTTTACGTCGATGCGGACCGTGTCGCCGACGCTGAAGTCGCCAAGTGAGTTTTTCATCTGCCTGGCCGAGATCTGATCTAGAATATCCATTCTGCCTCTCCTTCATTTTTTTGATCTGATTCAAATCCACTTCCGGGCCCCGCCCGGCCTGTCTGGTAAATATATACCAGCGGTAATAAATTTACATCCTTTTCATTCGCTGCCGGAAAGATCGGGTCTGAACTTCTTCGTCCGCTCGAGCGCCGAACTCTTTCTCCACCGATCGATCCTGGCATGGTCGCCCGATATCAACACCTCCGGGACTTCCATCCCCCTGTATTCAGGCGGTCTTGTGTAATAAGCCGCGTCGAGTGAGCGCCCCCGTTCGATATCGAACGAATCTGTATCCCTGCTGCGCTCATCGCCCAGGACACCGGGGAAATTTCTCACTATCGAATCGGCGATGACGAGCGAGGGAAGTTCTCCTCCGCTGACAATATAATCGCCTATCGATATGGCGTCGGTCACGACAAGGTCCCTGACCCTTTCATCTACTCCCTTGTACCTGCCGCAGACAAATATGATCTTGTCCGCGCTCGAGAGTTCCCTTGCCATATCCTGGTCGAACAGCTTTCCCGCGGGCGAAAGCATTATGACGCGTACATCCCCTTCGTCACCATCGCCCCGGACCGATTCTACAGCCTCGACCACCGGTGGCGCCATCATTACCATCCCCGGTCCGCCTCCGTAAGGATAGTCATCGACAGAACCATGGCTGTCGACGGCGAAATCCCTCAGGTTGATGACGTTATATCTGGCAAGGCCTTTTCTGGAAGCGATACCCAGCACTCCCGTATCAAGGACTCCGCCGAAGAGTTCGGGAAAGATCGATATAAAATAAAAATCCATCCCGGGCCCTTTCACCATGTAAGATCGAGCAATCCTTCAGGTGGATCTATCTCGATCACGCCTCTGTCGAGGTCTATGAGCTTAACGACTTCCGGCACATTCGGAACAAGACATCGCTTTTCGTTTTTTTCTACTATCAGGCAATCCTGCTGAGGCCCTGAAAGAATGCCTGTGACTGTTCCGACCGGTGTCCCATCGATCTTGAAGACTTCCACGCCCTTGACCTGGAAAGGTTTCAACTCCCTGGGAAGAAGTCTCTCATCCAGCGCGTCGACGGAGATCTCCAAGGCATCTCCCATGATCGATTCAGCCTCGTCTATATCCTCGATCCCTGAAAACTTGATGATAAAAACATTTTTTCTTATCCTGTATCTGTCAATATGGACGATCCTGCGGACTCCATCTCGCGATACCAGGTCGAGCTTCTCCACATCAAGAGCCTCGACCCAGAAATCACTGCTGGGAAGTAATTTTACTTCACCTTTCAATCCAACAGTATTTACGATATTGCCCAGATACGCTGTATCCGATCGCATCTGAATGCTCATTCCCTGATCTCAAGAAGCACCCTGTTACCCATTCGGGTAGCGGCGGCATTGACCAGGGCTCGCAGTGCTTTGGCTGTCTGACCGTTCCTGCCGATCACTTTGCCGACATCGGATTTATCAACTGACAGCACTATGATCATTGTATCGTCGCGAGTCTCTTCGATGATCCTGATTGCTTCAGGATGGTCGACAAGCATCTCGCAGATCTTGTGTATCATCGTCTTAATAGGTTCTATATTCATCTGCTATTGGCTCCTTTTAAGTGCCGGCATGCTCCGTATCGATAGATATCTCTTTCAGTATATCTCCCGATGATATGAATAAATTTTCTCCGCTTCCGGTTCTACTCTTTCGGAGTCTCTCCCGCTTCATTCTCCGCGGGCGTCTCTTCGGCAGCTTTCTCGCTATCGGGAACTGCCTCTTCAGCCTTTTTCGCCGCTTCCTCTTCCGCCTTGTCCTTATCCTCCTGAGCTTTTTGGGCCGCCGCTACCGCTTTCTTTGATAGCTTTTCGACCTTTTTCCCTTCCGGTTTCGGCTGTTTTTCTCTTCTCGCTTCAATGACTTCATCGAGTTCGGAGATCTTGACTCCACTCTTCAGAAGCTGCCATCTCTCGAGCAATCCAGCCTTTTTCAGCACATCCGCCGTATTATCAGTCGGCTTGGCCCCGTCATCAAGCCATTTATAAAGTTTATCCTCGTCGATCTTGATATTGGCCGGTTCAGTCATCGGATCGTAAAATCCGAGCATCTCGATAAAACGGCCGTCGCGGGGAAACCTGGAATCCGCTGCGACAATACGGAAGAAGGGGTTCTTTTTCGAACCCATCCTCTTCATTCTGATTTTTACTGCCAACTCCTACCTCCGTTAAATACCTGGTTTCGATTCATCGTGAATGCGGAAAGCCTGCCGGCATCTTCCCGGCTGCTTTCGAAAATCGCTTCATCATCTTCTTCATCTGCTGAAACTGATTCAGCAGACGGTTCACGTCCTGAACGCTGGAACCGCTTCCGTTAGCGATCCTGCGCCTTCTCGATCCTCCGATAAGCTGCGGGGAACGCCGCTCCAGAGGAGTCATAGACTGGATGATCGCCTCGATCTTCTTCATCTCCTTCTCGCCCACACCGGACGGAAGGGCACCCTTCAACTTCATCCCTGGCACCATGCCGAGGATCTGATCAACCGGCCCCATTTTCTTCAGCCGCTGGAGCTGGTCAAGGAAGTCTTCGAGGGTGAATGCCTCCTTGAGAAGCTTGCTTTCAAGCTCCTTGATCTTCTTCTCATCCAGAGTATCCTGGGCCTTCTCCACCAGGGAGAGGATATCTCCCATTCCCAGGATCCTTCCAGCCATCCGATCGGGGAAAAACGCTTCAAGGTCTCCCGTTCTCTCACCGACACAGACGAATTTTATCGGCACACGCGCTATTGAGGAGACTGAAAGCGCGGCGCCACCACGTGTGTCCCCATCAAGCTTGGTAAGGACAACACCGGTGAAGTCTATCTCTTTTTTAAACTCGCGAGCGACAGTCACTGCTTCCTGTCCGGTCATGCTGTCCAGCACCAGAAGTGATTCCTCAGGCCTGAGGATCTCCTTCACCCTGCTCAGCTCATCCATCATCTCGCCGTCTATGTGAAGCCGCCCTGCTGTATCAACGATAATCGTGTCGCGAAGATTTTTCTTCGCTTCGATAACGGCTTTTCTTACTATCTCTTCCACCGGAAGATCGATTCCGGGAGCGAAGACCGGAGTATCTATCTCCCTGCCGAGTACCTCCAGCTGCTGAACAGCCGCCGGCCGATAAATATCGGCCGCGACAAGCAGGGGATTCCTCCCCTTTTTTCTCAGATATACGGCAAGCTTCGCCGTAAAACTCGTCTTGCCGGCCCCCTGAAGCCCGCACACCATCACTCCCGCCGGTGAACCGGAGAGCGTGAATGCCGTCGGCCCTCCACCGAGGATACTGATCAGTTCCTCGTGAACAATCTTTATAATCTGCTGGTCAGGAGTGAGGCTGTCCAGTACTTTCTCACCAAGAGCCCTCTCGCTGACATTCGCTATGAAACCCTTTACGACCTTGTAATTTACGTCAGCTTCGAGAAGCGCTCTTCGCACTTCCTTCATCGCCGCCTGGATATGGACTTCACGGACCTTTCCGTGTCCTCTCAACTCCTTGAATACGCGGGCGAACTTCTCACTCAGGTCCTGGAACACCTGCAATCACTCCCAGCCGTAAAAGATTTAAAGTAACACGATTTCCGGGGTCAGGCAAGTGAAATCACTATCTCTCTCAAGCGGGTCGAGGCCGGTCAGGACCGTCCTCTGATCGTGCTGATCGCCGTGAAATAATCGCTACTGCCGAAAACCGCCGTCCCGGCAACCAGGATCTGGCCGCCCGCGTCCCTCACCGACGCAGCGGTATCGCCATTGATACCTCCATCCACTTCTATGGCGAAATTATACCCGTTCTTCTCTTTTTTCGCCGCAGCCTGCTCTATCTTGGCAAGAACGTTGTTTATGAATTTCTGTCCCCCGAATCCGGGAAAGACCGTCATAAGGAGCAAAAGATCGATGCGCTCGATCACTTCTTCGATAGCAGAGAGAGGCGTATCAGGGTTGATAGCTATCCCCGCGGCGCATCCTCTTTCGTGAAGCCGGTCAATGATCGCCAGATGCCCCGACTTTACCGCCTCGTGATGAAAGCTGATCACCGAAGAACCCGCTTCTACAAAGGGATCGATATATTTTGCCGGATCATTGATCATAAGGTGAGTTATAAGAGGCGTATTCGCCAGCCTGGATATCGCGGACACGATGATAGGACCAAAAGTTATATTGGGAACGAAACAGCCGTCCATGACGTCAAGATGAAGAAAATCGGCGCCTGCTTTTTCCACCGATGAGATCTCTTCGCCAAGGATCGAAAAATCGGCTGCCAGCACTGAGGGAGCCACGGCGATCCTGCCCTGGTCAATCGATTGTCGAAACGACGAGCTCAATAGTGCCTCCTTCTTTGATCGAATAACCGGCGGGAGGAGTCTGGAAGAGGATGGTGTCGGGAAATCTGTCCCTGTCACGCCGGCTTACTACCCTTGTCACATGGAAACCGCTTCGTTCGAGTCTTTCTCTTACAAAAAGAAGATCCTTGCCGACCAGGTCCGGCATCAGGTATTCTTCCGGTTCTCCAGTCATCATCAGAAGAATATCGATCTCCTTATCGAGATGTACGCGACTTCCTGAAGACGGGCTCGTCGATACTACCCTGTTTTCACCGTTCCGGTTTGAAAAGATCCTTACGATCCTGCCTTTCTGTAGACGCGCGTTTTCGATCATCAGCTCAGCCTGTCTCAGCGAAAGTCCCACTATATCAGGGACTTCTTCCGTTTCCCTGCCGGTGCTGACGAAGACCCTTACCGTCCTCATCCCCTTCAGGCTTTCTCCATATCTCGGTATCTGCTCGATGACCGTACCTGATGGAAACTCATCTGAATGCCTTTCGCCGGCGACCATCATTTTCAGCCCCTTGTTCTCGCAGGCTTTCTCTGCCGGTTGTATCAGCATTCCGGTAATATCAGGAACTATGACCATATCCCTCCTGCCCACAAGGGCCGGCAGGATAATAAAATTGAATATGATGACCCCGGCGATAAACGCCCCCGTTATGACAAATAGATAAAACAGGACCGGATGCCAGTGTTTTTTCTTTTCACCCTCCACGATCATGCCTCCTGACCCAGAACACTGCCTACTTCAATGCGATATCCCCTGAGAAACTGCCCCGCTTCCAGGACCTTTTTCCCCTGCGCCTGTATAGTCCTTATCCTGATCGAGCCTGTTCCGCACGCAACTATCAGATCATCACCGGAAGCTGAAACTATCCCGCCCGGCGCCGCGCGGGAAGGGATCATGTCATAAGGTTCCGCGCTGTGGATCTTGATATACTCCCCCTGGTAGCGCGTATGGCTTCCCGGCCAGGGATTCATACCCCTTATATGGTTATGCACCTCTATGGCAGTCTTTTTCCACGGTATCGCCCCGTCTTCCTTCTTCAGCAGGGAGACTGTGGAAACGCCATCCTCTTGCTGCTCGACCGGGGAGAGGTTTTCGTCTTCTATGGCGCGCAACGTTTTCAGAAGCAGCCCGGCTCCCCTCTCGGCGAGCCTTGAGGAAAGAGACCCCGCGTCTTCCATCGGATCGATCGGTTCAACGGCCTGCATGAATACAGGTCCGGCATCCAGATCCCTCACCATTCTCATCGTACTGATACCGGTGAAGGAAATACCGTCCCTGATAGCGATATTGACCGGGCTCGCTCCCCTGTAGGCGGGAAGAAGAGACGCGTGCAGGTTGACAGGTTCCTTCGACGGAATATTGAGAAATCTTTCCGGGAATATCAGCCCGAAAGCTACTACAACGAAATAGTCCGCCCCGCGCCCGGCAAATGATCCGAAAACATCCTCTTTCCTGAAACTGCTTACGACCCTGACGGGAAGGCCGTTCTCCACGGCAAGGGCCTTGACCGGCGTTGGACTGCTTGCCCTGCCCCTGCCAGAGGGTCTGTCCGGCTGCGTTACTACCAGCTCGGGGCAGAATTCCGTCGGAATCAGGATTTTCAGGGAAGGAAGAGCAAAATCGGGGGACCCGAAAAATATCACCCGCGGCATCGAGTTACTCCTGTCTTGCCCTCCTGGCAAGTTCCTTCAATTTATTTTTTATCATCATCTTTTTGGCAAAGGAAAGCCTGTCGGTAAAAAGCACGCCGTTGAGATGATCAAGTTCATGCTGGATTATTCTCGATACGAGCCCCTCGACCTGTATCTTCTTCTCTTCTCCATTTTCATCCTGGTATTGAAGGACTATGGCCACCGGGCGGATCACGTTCCCCCTGATACCCGGAACGCTGAGACAGCCTTCCTCGATGCTTTCAGTCTCTGCTCCCGTATCGATTATCTCGGGATTTATAAGTTTCAGAAGAGTCTCATCATTCTCTGGTTCCGGATTGACGACAGCCACCATCGCGGAGACCCCTACCTGGGGGGCGGCGAGACCGACCCCTCCCTCATAGATCATCGTCTGGACCATATCATCCAGAAGCACGGTCAACGATTCATCGAAGACTTCTACCTTCCGGGCTTTTTTTCGCAGGATGCCGTCACCGACTATCCTCAGATTTCTTCTCGACACTGGATCTCTCCCCGTCACCGGGTCTACTGGTCGCCCTTCCTTTCGATCACTGTGGCAATGGCGCTTTTTACGATCTCGACCTTTACGTTTTCCGCGATCTTGATTACGGCGACATGATCTTTGGCATCAACGATAGTCCCGTAAAGGCCTCCGTTGGTGACTACCTTGTCGCCCTTTCGCAACTGGGACAGCAGGTTCTGATGCTCCTTCTGCTTCTTCTGCTGCGGCCTGATCAGGATAAGGTAGAATACGACGAATATAAGAATTATCGGCACGAACATCATTAGTGGATTTCCACCTTCGCCTGACTGTGGGCTGCCGCTGAGAGCAAAAAGGATCTCCGACATACTTCCTCCTTAAAATACCGTACACCCCTGGCCTAAAGCGGGGGTCGATTTTTCATAAAAGAATCTCCGTAACCGGCGTAAAAACTCTTTCTCCATTCGAGAAAATCGCCATCTTTTATAACTTGCCTCATTTGACACATCAGATGCAAGTAAAAATGGAGATTATGCCAGCTTGCCAGCCTCGGACCGAGCATCTCTCCGGCCATGAAAAGATGTCTCAGGTAAGCCCTTGAGTAGTTTTTGCAAGTATGGCAATCGCACTGCGGATCGATCGGGCCGAAATCCCTGCTATTCGCGGCATTCTTAAGAATCATCCGGCCATTGGCGGTAAATACCGTCCCGTTTCTCGCGTTGCGTGTCGGCATGACGCAATCGAACATATCGATGCCCCTCGCGACCGCTTCGACAAGATCCTCGGGAAATCCGACTCCCATGAGATACCTCGGTTTTTCCTCGGGCAGGATCGCTGTCACAAGCCTCGTCATTCCGAGCAGTTCATCCTTCGGTTCTCCGACCGAAAGGCCGCCTATCGCGTACCCGGGGAAATCAAGCGAAACCAGTTCCTTCGCCGATTTTTCCCTGAGATCGGGAAATACCGATCCCTGGACGATAGCGAATAAGACCCTCTCATATCCATCTCTCGTGATCCTGGCGCCGTGCTCGACAAGGCTCCTCTTCGCCCAGAGAGTCGTCCTGGCCAGAGCCTCTTCGGCCGATTGGCGGCTGCATGGATACTCTACGCAATGGTCGAGGACCATCATTATGTCAGAACCTATATCAAGCTGGATATTGACGACACTTTCAGGGGTGAGGAACCGCATCGAACCGTCTATATGCGATTTAAACCTGACTCCCTCATCAGTGATCCTGTTAAGATCGGCAAGGCTGAAGACCTGGTAGCCGCCGCTGTCAGTAAGAACCGGGCCATCCCACGACATGAAACGCTGTATTCCTCCCGCCTCGCGGATAAGTTCTTCGGAAGGCCGAAGATGGAGATGATATGTATTGGCGAGAATGATCTGGGCGCCCGTTCCCCTGAGATCGGCCGAGGAAAGTGATTTTACGCTGCCCTGCGTTCCTACCGGCATGAAGATCGGAGTCTCGACCGGTCCATGGTCGGTCGTTATCCGTCCCGCCCTTGCTCCGGACCTGTCTGTGGCTATAAGATCGAAACTGAATGGCACTGGAGGTCCCTCCCTGGCCTACCTTATGAACATCACGTCGCCGTAGCTGTAAAACCTGAATCTTCTCTGAACCGCCCATTTATACGTGTTGAGCATCTTTTCCCGGCCGGCAAAGGCGGAGACGAGAACGAAAAGGCTCGACATCGGAAGATGAAGGTTCGTCACAAGGGCGTCGACCACCTTGAATTCAAATCCCGGATAAATAAACAGGTCGGTCCATCCGGTTATGTATTCCACTTCATCGATCACTTTTATCTTTTCTTCGATGATTTTTCCGGAAGCAAGGGCTTCGAGCGTCCTGGTCACGGTAGTACCGACGGCGACAATACTCCGTCCGGAATCTTTCGCCTCTCTGACGGCGTCCCAGTAATCTTTTCTGATCATGATATATTCGGGAGAGAGTATATTTTCCTCGACGATCTCCGATTCGAGCGGCCTGAAAGTCCCCGGGCCGACATGCAGAGTTATCGGAATGACTGTGCCGCCCCTCTGAGCTATATCCCTGAAGACCTTTTCGGTAAAATGCAACCCGGCCGTCGGAGCCGCTACGGATCCGTCTTCCCTGGCGAATATCGTCTGGTATCTTTCAACATCATCATCTTCCATCTCCCTCTTTATATATGGAGGAAGCGGGACATTCCCGAACCTTTTTATGAACTGCATGTTCGAAGTCGTGTCTGGCAGGGATACTATCCATTCGCCTTCACCTATCTCCTCATCGACTTTGACCTCGTGCCCGGCTTCCCCTATGTACAAAGAATCTCCAGGCCTTAACCTCTTCGATGGCCTGCAGAGCGCACGCCATCTGTTTCCACCGAGGTCACGCGTAAGAAAAAGCTCGATAGTTGCTCCCGTTTCTTTCGAACCGTAAAGTCTCGCAGGTATCACCTTCGTCTCGTTGACGACGATCAGTTCGCCATCCTGCAGATATCTCGCGAAATTGGAAAACCTTGTTTCGCGGATCTCGCCGAGGCTTCGGTTAAATAGTATCATCCTGCTGTCGTCGCGTTTTTCGGCGGGGTACTGGGCGATCAGATCCTCGGGGAGTTCATAATTGAAATCGTTGAGATTCATAAAGATTCTTCGCTATCCGGATCAACTGCCATGATTGAAGAAATTACCCTGGGGACCCTTCTCTCCACCCCTTGCCATCTCCATATGTTCATATCCCGAATCGGTCACTATTCTTCCTCTCGATGTCCGCTGCAACAATCCCTCCTGGATCAGGTATGGTTCGTAGACATCCTCGATCGTCTCACCCTCTTCAGCGACCGCGACGGAAAGAGAACTTATTCCGACTGGACCTCCTGAGAATTTTTCTATGATCGTGGCAAGTATCCTCCGGTCCATCTCATTAAGGCCCTTGCCGTCGACTTCGAGCATGCCGAGAGCATAGTCAGCTATCTCGCGGTCGATAATACCTTTCCCCTTGATCTGCGCGAAATCACGCACTCTTCTCAGAAGCCTGTTAGCGATCCTCGGAGTCCCCCGCGACCTTCTCGATATCTCAACCGCTCCTTCCTCTTCGATCGACACATTCAGCAACCCGGCGGAACGTTTGATTATCATCAGGATGTCATCGGGTGAATAGAAATCGAGCCGCATTATCACGCCGAATCTGCTTCTCATTGGAGGAGTGATCATACCGGCCCTCGTTGTCGCTCCGACAAGGGTGAACGGTTCTATTGTAAGAGAATAGTGCCTGGCATGAGGCCCCTTGTCGACTATCAGTTCGCATCTGAATTCTTCCATTGCCGGATATATATGTTCTTCGACCACTCTGCCAAGCCTGTGGATCTCGTCTATAAAGAGAACATCTTTCGCTTCGAGCTGGGTCAGAATTCCCAGAAGTTCTGCCGGCGACTGGAATACAGGCCCTGATGAAGTCCGGATATTGACGTTCAGTTCGCGCGCGATTATATGGGCAAGAGTCGTTTTTCCAAGTCCCGGAGGTCCATAGAGAAGAACATGATCGAGTTGTTCATTCCTCTCCCTGGCCGCCTGTATGAATATACTGAGGTTTTCCTTGAGTTTTTCCTGTCCCACGAACTCGGCGATAGTGACCGGCCTGAGCCTTGCCTCTGATTGCAGTTCTTCCGCTGCCGGCGCGGGATCTGTTATCATTCGATCAGTCATCGGGATTCTCCTGCCCTGATTCTACGTCGCCACTCTTTTTAAAGCAATACGCACTATATCTTCCACTCGATATGAATCTCCAAGTTCCTCCGGGTCTATATCATCAAGCGCCTTTTTCGCTCCAGCTCTGTTCAATCCGATCGAGACCAGGGCGGCAAGGGCTTCATCCATCATCTGGCGGCCAGGTATATTTTCTTTTTCTGCCGATGAAAGATCAAAAGGTGTTATATCGATCTTGTCCTTCAGTTCAAGTATCAGCCGCTCAGCAGTTTTCTTGCCGATCCCGGGCATAGTCACCAGTTTCCCTGAATCGCCATGATGTATCGAGGCGGCGATTTCGGCCGGGTCCGCAGCCGACAGGATCCCCATCGCGACCTTTGGACCGATACCAGAGACTCCTATCAAAGCAAGAAATATCTTTCTTTCAGATTCAGATCTGAAACCGAATAGCGAGAGCTGATCCTCGCGGACATATAGCCAGGTAACCAGCCGGACCCTCTCTCCGGCCTCCCCTATGGTAGAGATCGTCTTCTCCGAGACACTCAGATCGATACCCAGGCCTCCGACCTCGATAACAATACCGTTCTCTCTCTTTTTAGCCAGAATGCCTTCTATCGATGCTATCAAATCAACCTCCCGGCAGGATCAGCCTTTCTTTCACCACCGGTTCATTACTCCAGCCTTTCGGGAATACTGACGGAAAAACAGCCTTACAGGATCCTTCCCGCGATACCGGATATTCTCAGCATGTGGCAGAACGCTATCGCGAGGGCGTCCGTTTCATCTTCCGTCGCGGGTTCATTCTTCATGCCCAGCAGCTTTGCTACCATCAGGGCGACCTGGCTCTTGTGAGCCGCGCCCGACCCGACGACACTCCTTTTGACTTCCCTGGCAGAATATTCAAAAAGTTCTATTCCCGCCTCGGCCGCGGAAAGGAGAGCAACTCCTCTCGCTTCACCCAAGGTTAATGCACTTTTGGGATTCCTGGCAACAAAGATATCCTCGATGGCGATAGCAGTCGGCTGGAAGCGTCCTATGACTTCATCCAATCCCTTCTTTATCTCCATGAGCTTGAAGTGTTTCGGGTTTTTCGTATCTACCCTGATCACTCCCGACGCGACATGGATTATGCTGCTTCCCTTTCTGCTCACAACGCCGTACCCCGTAATACGGCTTCCCGGATCAATTCCCATTGTCAAAGACAACTTTTCACCCCGATATAGATATTTTACGATCAGTTGTCACAAATAATCTTGCGGAAAAAACAGGCTCCCGCCGGATAAGATCAGGAAGTCCTACAACTCCTTCTCGATCTCCTGCAGGATATCATCCGGTATATCGAAGTTCGCGCTGACGCGCTGAACATCATCGTTATCCTCAAGAGCGCTGATAAGTTTGAGGACCGATTTGCCCGTGTCGAAATCGAGGTCGACAACGGTCTTCGGATGCAGAGATACCTCTGCCAGTTGATAGGGCAGGCCCGCTTCGGATATCTTCTCCCTGATATTCTCAAAAGCATCGGGCGCGGAGATTATCTCGAACTGGCCGCCTTCCGATCTTACATCTTCAGCGCCGTTTTCGAGAGCTATCTCATAGACCCTTTCCTCTTCAGCATCTTTCTCATCGATGATTATCAGGCCTTTGCTTTCAAAGAGATATGAGACTGAATGAGGCGCGCCGAGATGCCCTCCGAATTTCGAGAAGATGTGCCTGACTTCCGCTGTCGTCCGGTTTCTGTTATCGGTAAGCGACTCCACCAGTACGGCGACTCCTCCATTCGCGTATCCTTCGAAAGCGCATGATTCGTAAGTGACGCCGGGAAGTTCCCCTGTCCCGCGCTTGATCGCCTTCTCCACGTTTGCGACCGGCATGTTGGCGTCTTTCGCGCTCTGGACCGCCGTTCTCAGCCTGGGATTCGAATCCTTGTCTCCCCCGCCCTCTCTGGCCGCGACCGTGATCTCCTTGATCAGCCTGGTAAAGACCCTGCTTCGCTCGGCATCAGCCTTTCCTTTTTTTCTTTTGATCGTACTCCACTTCGAATGTCCAGACACAAACGCCTCCATCAGGGAAAAAAGAGTTTATTCTTCTTTTTCAGCTTCAGCCTTTGCGATAAGTTTCTGCGCTATATCGTGAGGTACCACATCGTAATGAGAGAAGTCACGCGTATGCGATGCTCTTCCCTGGGTCATCGATCTGAGCGATGTCGCGTACTTGTAAAGCTCGGAAAGAGGAACCTGCGCCTTGATCCTCTGCCGCGTACCTTCCTGCTCCGTGCCCTGTATCTTGCCCCTTCTCATCGACATATCTCCCATCACATCACCCATATACTCTTCGGGAACGATCACCTCAACATTATATATCGGTTCAAGTATCACTGGCTTGGCCAGCTTTACGGCTGCCTTGAATCCCTTCGAACCGGCCATCTTGAACGCGGCGTCCGAGGAATCAACCGTGTGATATGATCCGAAGTAAAGTGTCACCTTCACGTCCTGGACGGGATAACCGGCGACTACTCCCTCATCCATCGCCGCGACTACTCCCTTTTCGACAGCCGGGATGAATTTCGAAGGCACTACTCCGCCTACGATACCGTCGACGAATTCAAAACCGCCTTCCCTCTCCATCGGCTCGAGCTTCAGCCATACATCGCCGAACTGGCCGCGTCCACCGCTCTGTTTCTTGTGTTTTCCCTGCGCTTCCGCGACAGCCGAGATAGTCTCCCTGTACGGAATCCCCGGCGGGATCATATCCACTTCGACTCCATATTTTCTTTTCAACCTGCCGAGAATTACTTCGAAATGCAGTTCTCCCTGTCCGGAAAGGATCGTCTGCCTCAGCTCCGGATTGGTCTCTATCGTGAAAGACGGATCTTCATCGGAGAGCTTGTGCAGTCCCGCTCCGACCTTGTCCATATCACCCTTTGCCTTTGCCTCGATCGCCGTGCGAAGTGATGGTTTGGGGAATTCGATTCCCCTGAGGATCACGCTTTCCGATTTCTTGCACAGAGTATGGTTGATCTTGGCCGATTTGAGTTTCACCGCGCCCCCAAGATCTCCCGCGGCAATGGAATCCGCCTCTATCCGTTCCTTGCCCTGCATCACGTACAGCTGGCCGATCCTCTCCGAATTTCCGGAATTCGAATCGTACATTTCGCTGCCTGTGGCCAGATCCCCGGAAAAAGTCCTTAGATATGCAATATCTCCGATATGTTTCTCCGAAAGGGTCTTGAACACGAAAGAAAGAGGTGATTTTGACGGACCTATCTTGATTTTGCTGATCTCTCCCGAATCGGACCTGATATCGATATCCGTTCTTGACGCGGGCGAGGGCAGCATCGATACGATAGTATTAAGCATCTGTTTAACGCCGATATTCTCGACTGACGATACAACCACCAAGGGCACCAGAGTCCCGTTCTTACAACCAGCGCTGAGGCCCTGAGCAAGCTCTTTGTCATCAAGCTTGCCGCTTTCAAAAAACTTCTCCAGGAGAGAATCATCCGCTTCAGCGGCAAAATCCATCAGTTTCTGCCGCCACTCATCCACCTTATCCACCATATCGGCAGGGACTGCTTCCTCGGTGAATTTTCCTCCGGAAGAATAAATATATGCTTTCCTGTTGACGAGGTCCACTACCCCCTTGAACGATTCACCCTCTCCCACGGGAAGGTTGAGTGGCATGATCTTGGAGCTGAGGTTGCTTTGCGCTTCAGCCAGACACTTCTCGAAATCGGCATGTTCCTTATCCATCCTGTTGACGCAGACTATCCTTGAAAGCTTCTTTCGATCGAGGAAACGCCAGTTCTTTTCCGTCCCGACCTCCACACTGCTGTCGGCGCCAATAACGACAACGCTCCCCTCGGCTACCTCGAGACATGACACCACTTCGCCGACAAAATCCTCATACCCGGGAGTATCGAGGAGGTTCAGCTTGTATTTTTCAAATTCACAGGAGGCGAGGCCGACATTGATCGTGATCTGCCTTTCTATCTCATCGGGAGATCCGTCCATCACGGTATTTCCATCTTCGATCCTCCCGATTCTGTTTGTCACGCCGGTATTATACAGTATCGCCTCGCAGAGCATCGTCTTGCCGCAGGATTGATGGCCAACGAAAACAACGTTTCGTATGTTGTCGATTTCATACTTTTTCAACAGAACTACCTCCTGGTTTCCATTTATGATTTTTATTTCGTTTTTCAGACAACGGATCCCTGGCCATCAGGATTATTCGCGATATACCGGTTCAGAGCTGCCTGAGGAAAATAATCACCCCATACTGTTAAACTTCTGGCTGATAAAAATAAAACCAAGGCCTATCAGCCACATCACTATCGCGGGGACTGCCGCCTTTTTCCTGTCGATCCTGAAAATCACCGACAATCCAAGAACAAATACTATGAAATACCATATCTGAAAAAGACTCAATGACTTCCACAAAGCCGCCATGAATCCCTCGGCTTCGGTGAATAACGCGCCAGGTCCAATCTGGATCTGAAGATCGGCAGCCGATTCGACGGCGTCAAGTCCCCTGCTTCTGACGACTATCACCGAGATCGCCTGTTCCAGGACCGAGATAAAACCGGCGAAAGTCATAAGTGAAAGACACTTTTTGAAATCGGATCTCGCGCTTACGATATTGATTACAAGGTTGGTGATGCCGGCAGCGATCAAAAGCATTATGATAATGACGATCGGGACGGCGATGAGACCGACCCAGCCAAGCTTCTCCATACCTTCAATAGTCGCCTGCACCTGCTCTTCGCTCAACCCGCGCTCATTAAGCGCTACGAGCGCCCTCTGCACCGGCAGCGAGAACCAGGCGATCACCATGTTTATGATAACAAGCGGAATGAAACCCTTCCACCATTCCATTCCCTGGTCTATCCGCCTGAATACCTTTGGGGGATCGATGAATATATCAAGTAGTGAAGCAAAAAGCCCCCCTGTCTGTTTCGATCCAGAGGTGGTCTCTACTGCATTTCCTTCCATACGATTTCCACCGTTTTCATCCATTTCCTTACTCCTTTGAGAGTGTAAATGAATCTGAACAGCCGCACCTGCAGACAGATCCCGGCAGGTCGGGAACAAGCTTTAAAATAGACAACTTTGCCTCGACTGTCAAAGGATTTAACACCTTATAACCGTTCAAGGACGGTGAGTCGGCGAAATATCCGATCTGTCTGATATCAAAGTAGTTAGGTGGCTGGGAAAGGTTGAATAAAATGGCGGCCGGAACGATGCCCCGGCCGCCTTCTCGATCGTCGTAGACTAATCCTGCTCTTTTTCGAGTTTTTTCAGGCGTTCCTTCATCATCTCAAGTTCTTCCCTGAGCTCGTCAAGCTCCCTGAGTTCGATCAATTTCTCCTTTTTCAGTACCTGGAAATGCTGATCATCATCGAAAGGCTTCATCTTGAAATGTTTGAACGAATCATTCCACTTCCCGAAATCTTTCGGAAAATACGCCGCCTGATCGACGGATTCCATCTCTTTGGTATCGAAAGTCAACGTCATCTTTTTGCCTTTTCTGACCAAAGTGACGTCTATTTTCTCTGCATCATCATCGAAATCACTGAGAGCTTCGATAAGGCTCCCCGGATCGGTTATCTTCTCATCTGCGACCTGTATAATCACGTCTCCGCTCTTGATACCGCCTTTTTCAGCGGCGGAATCCTCAAAGACCTCCATTACAAGAACGCCTTCCTCCCCTTTCATGGAGAAGTATCCGGCAAGATCATCATTGAGAGGTTCGACCCTGACTCCGAGGAAAAGCCTGTCCTCGCAGAACCATACCATATCATCATCCCCTGAAAGACGCATCCTGGCCATCTTCTTTGCTCGGCCGAATTCATCCTTGCAGAGGTCCATTTTGATCTTCGCTACTCTTTTACCTATCTCATCGCCGAAATAGACGTCATCATCATCTACATTTATCGTATAGTATTGTTTCGTCTGTTCGCCCAGTTCGAGCTTATATTCCTTCTTGTCGCCGTTCCTGTACACGACTACATCGATCATATCACCGGGAGATTTTTCCGCCAGAAGCTCAAGAAGATGCTCCTGGTCTTCCACTTTCTTCCCGTCGAATTTGTAGATGATATCGTCCGCTTCGAACCCTGCCTTCTCAGCCGGGCTGTCCTCGACTACCTCTACTATCAGAACACCGTTCGATTTGGAATAGTCGAGTCTTCCGCTGTCTTCCTTCTCGAGTCTTTCCATAAAAATGCCTATATAGGCGCCTTTTTTCTCAAGTAGATCGACTTTTACGTCCTTGGAATCACCGGCTCGCTTGATGATCACTTTCTCGCCGGCCAGCGCGAACGATGTCATGGCCAGCGTCAGCACTGCCATCAGCGAGAGGGATATGAATAGGATCTTCCTCATATTATTGGCTGCTTCCGGCAGCCCCTCACCTCCTCAGGGGTCTATGAATAGTGGCTGATAACTCTCTTCTGAGATATATATCCATCAGGGAGATAAAAGTTTCAGTTTTTTCCGTTTTTCCGTATTATTTTTATTCGCGCGCTACCGGTTGCCGGCACTATCCGGCTGACTTTTCCGTAGATCTCAAGCATGCTCCTGCCCCAGGCAGCGATATCATAATCGAGGACTATCTTTCCCCTCGATTTTCTGGAGAGAAGGGATCGTTTTTCGGGGTAGTCTATCAGGGTCGATACCTCCCTTACAAAGCCGTCGGTATCACCCGGCTCCACGATGATCCCGGAGCCTCTCAGAACGCTCGCCACGCCGCCCACGTTGCTTGCCACGCACGCAGCGCCGCATGACATCGCCTCAAGAAGGGCAAGAGGGACTCCTTCATGATCGGAGGTAAGGATGAATATATCAAAAAGGGGTAATATCTCCGGCGCGTCAGAATTGAATCCCGGCATCGAGACAATCCCGCCCAGGCCAAGATCGGAGCGAAGCGACTCGAGTTTCTGCCTCTCCGGACCATCACCTATTATGACAAACCTGACAGCACGATCGTCAGATCCCCGTTCTTCGATGATCCTCGACACTATCCGCAGAAACAGAGGGTGATTCTTTTCCTTCCTCATCCTCGCCAGAGTGCCAACGACGATCTCATTACCTGACGCTTTATCCGTGAACAGCCGTTCGAGCCATTCCGATTTGGCTTTCACTTTTTCTTCTTCCGCCAGCGGAACAAAAATATCCGTATCGATCCCGCTCGGCAGGGTCGACACCCTGCTGCCGGCGTTTCCACAGGCTAAAGCTTCTCTCGCCGCTTCAGCACTGACCGCGACAACATGACTTATCCGACCTGATATTATCCTGCTGATGACCCTTCTGAATCCTTCGAACTCGATCCCGGAACTGTGCCTGGTCACTATCAGCGGGATCCCGGCAAGGTACGACGCGAAAACGCCGGTGACCTCGGCGTGGAAAAGGTGGGCGTGGATAAGATCGGGCGATATCTCCCTGACTGTTTTTTTCAGGGCTCTCATCTTTCCAGGCAACAAAAGTTTTTTCAGCGATGACAGGGGGAAATACCTGACAGGGATCTTTTCCTCCCGGAATTCATTCTCAAGCTGGTTTTTTTCCGGAGAGATCGTCATCAGTTCGACTTCTACCGAACAGGCGTTGAGATACCGGCAAAGGTTAAGAATATGCCTTTCCGCGCCTCCCCCACCGAGGGAACTCGTCAGAATAAGTATCTTTTCTGGCCTCACGCTCATTCCTTTTTCGCCTCTATGCGCCAATGTCGACATTCGCAACCTGATCTCCGAATCAACACCGCCTCTTCCCCGTACCAATATTCCGCATGGCCGATAAGGCCAGACCTTTCATCTCTTCATAGCGCGGTATCAAAAGGTCTTTCATCCCGACCCCTGTGATTCTTCTGAAAGAGGCCAGCAGAACAGCCAGTTGTATAGAATATGATATCGACGTCGACAGGGCGGCGCCGCTTATCCCCATTTTCGGGATTAGTATTATATTCGAAATAATATTTATCACCAGGGCCACTCCTCCCGCTGTCATATTAACGGCGGGATGCCCCCTGGCCAGAAGGTCATTCGAGACGATCCTGGATATACCGGCCGAAAGGACTCCCGGAAGCAACAGAAAGAGCGGGGTCAGCGCGGCCAGAAAAAGATCGGTGTACAACAGGCTTATGACGTACTTCGCGGCAAGAAGGACTACTGTTATTGATCCCATTAAGATCGCCACTGTCTGCCTGCAGATGACCGCCGTGACAAGATTCGATTCTTTTTCGCCTCCATGCGCTATCCTCGGATAGAGCACTATTCCCAGGGCGTCAGGCAGGTACCATAATCTCTCGGCTATCATCACCGATATTGAATAATATCCAACCGCTGCCGGACCGATAAAATAGTTGATCAGAAGCATATCAAGACGCAGGTTCAGAAATCCTAGAAAATTGGCCATATGTCCCTGGATACCGAACTTCGTCGATGATCCGGCAAGACGCTTGTCCCACCTGAAACGCAACTTCACTGTCCTCGACCACCTGGCGAGAAGAACAGATGCCGTTACGGCAAATGATACAAGGTAGACAGCCAGCGCCAGTTGTATCGGATCGAGCGTGAGGATAATGTAAAGGAGAGGGAAAGCAGCGAGAAAGAAAAGACGCTGAAGAAGTTCTATTATGTTGAACGACCTGAAATCGGAATTCGCCTTGTTGAGCATCTGGAAATTGTAGATCAATACCAGAAACGGTATTGTTAACAATCCGATAATGATAAACCTTACAGGTACGTCAGGCAGCACTATCCCCGCTATCAGCGGGGCGGCCGAGATCGAGACGATCGTCACGGAGATGCCGATGATGACCGACAGGCTGAGCCAGTTACCGGCGAGCACCTCCAGATCGACCTTTTTTTTTCCAAGATAATATCCGGCTCCGGTCCCGATTCCCAGATTCGCGAAATTGAATATCACCGACGCCGAAATGATACTGAGCGAAAAAAGTCCCTTACCTTCAGCTCCGAGGATCCTGACAGTTATAATGCTGCTCACCACGCCTATGACCAGCAGCGCGATCTTTGTAGCGAATGTGTATGACGCGTTTTTGAAAAATGACACCTGATCCCCCGCCTGATAAAGTATCAACAACAGAAGAGGGCCGGATCCCGGATCATATGCCGAACCAGGTCCCGACCCTGCAATTTTATAGCATAAAGACCAGGTGATGTCAGGTGATCTTGTTTAGTTTCTCGATCCGTTTTGAAGTTTTCTTTCCTTCGATGACCCGCAGGGCGGGAGATTCAAACTGGTCTTTCTCGACGTCGCGCGTAGTCTCGGCTTTTTCCCATGATGAAAATCGCCTGCCTGCAAGGAAAGTCAATATCGCGGCGAAAGCTGCCGAGTTGACCATCACAAAATAGAAAGGTATATAGAATATCCTGGTCCTTATGTGTCCCCTTCTCAGCAGCGCTCCGGTCAGTGCGAACAGATAAAAGAGATTCTGAAGGACGAAAAAAACAAGATAAGGCGGATCGGAAAGAAGAAATATGTTTGCGATGTACAGGACCGGGAGAAGCGCTCCTACCCACCACCTCAGCATCTTTCGGGAAATAAACTGGTATATCCTGAAGCTTCCTCCAAAATCGCCGCGCAGATGTCGGAACCCGGTCAATCCCCTGATCACTATCCTGCGTTTCCTGTTGAATTCTTCGGTAAAAAAGTAGGTGGATCGTTCATATGCTACCGCTTCAGCGTCATATACGATCCCGAATTCCTGTGTGGCGATCTCGGCGGGGATCTGAAAATCATTGGCGACATCTTTCATTACCGGCCTGAAGAGGTCTCTCCTGATCGCGAAAATCGTCCCTGTCGCTATCAGGACTGATTTCAAACGGCTTTCGAGACGGTTAAGAAGCCCCTCATACCTCTGATAGAGGCTTTCTCCGCGTCCGACATATGAATCGCTGTCAAGATATCTAAGTCTTCCAACAACGCAACCCGTCTCGCTGTCTGCGAAGTTACGCACAAGTTTCCTGATCGAATCTTCCTGGTAAAAAGCGTTGGCGTCTGAGAAGACAAGGATTTCTTCTTCTATCCCGAGAACAGCCTTATTAAGGGTGGCGCTTTTCCCTTCCCTTCGATCGAAAGATTTAAGTGTCACATTTCTGTCTTCGTATTCCCTAACGATATTATCGGTATCGTCGATCGAACCGTCGCTCGCGACAATTATTCTCAAAAGATGGCTGGGATAGTCTATCTTGAGTGAATTCTCGAGTTTTTCCCTGATTATGCGTTCTTCATTATGAGCCGAGATGATAAGTGCCACAGTCGGCAGTTCCCCGTTGACAGACCGGATCGAAGGTCTTTTAAAGAGACCCAGTATAAAGAGGATGGCAGGATACCCGATATAGATATAGAGGACATAGGATATTATCGCAGCGATAAGGAGTTTGACCATTACATCCATTAATTTTTCTCCCGCAAATGAACGAAGGCCGTAAAGTATCATCCTGGCCGAACAGGAATCAACCATTATCTGTCAGGACAGATAAAAAAAGACGTTATCGTTCTCTTCAATCACCCTCGTTTAAACACGATACAGACAATCAAGAAAACAGTAACGATCTTTCTATATAACTCCTTTTCCCGTATAATATATTATCGTTGGAGTCCCCTGTCAATCATCTAAATATAGACCGCGCTCTATTTGCCCGTATTTATTATACTTATGCCCCCACTACGGGTGCCCGCCCAGAGACGGCCGCTCCTGTCGCGACAGATCGTCAGTATATCTTCATCGGAAAGGCCATCGTCCACTCCAAGGCCGATCCAACCCCCGCTCCTTCGGATCAGAAGTCCGGAGCCCTTCGTACCGAGATATAATTCTCCGTTTGCCATTCCAGTTATCGATGAAACGGAATATCTCCTTGCCGCGTCGGGAATATCGATGACCTGCCAGCTGTTCTCTGAATATCTGAATATTCCATCCGAGCGGCAGAAGAGGACCCTTCCGGCGCTGTCAGTTCCAAGCGCGAATCCGTTCAAAGCCGAGACCTCGACCCCGGAATCTTTTTTCCCCCCGATGAAACGGATCGCCGCATCGAGCTCCGGCTCGGGGTCGACGGGAGTCGACCAAGCCTTTCCGCGCGGGGACATATCGAACGACTCCCATTTATCTGATACGAATCTGGCTATCTTTCCGGATTCTGAAAGGATCCAGGGGAGGCGATCCGAATCTGTCACGAGGCCTGTAATAATATTCGATGGAAGACCGTTCTGATCGGTATAGTGAGTCCATCCCTTCGACGTCAGCCTCATGATCCCCTTGTTGAATGTCCCGAACCAGAGATCATCTCCATCTCCTCTCGATACCCACCTGAAATGATCAGTAGGGAGTCCGAGCCTCTTGTCGAAGATCTGCCATGCTCCGTTATTGAACTGTAGTATCCCGAACCGGGTAGAGACCCACAGGATCCCGGACCGGTCAATCGTCATTCCTGTCAGAGCTCCCTCAAACCACGGATCGGGGAGTCTTATCTCCTCGATCTTCTGACGAAAACGAAAGATCCTCGACCCGGACATCATCCAGATCACACCATCATATTCAGCTATTACCGATACCATTGAAATGGGGAATCTCTGAGGGATCGCGACCTCCCTGGCATAATCGATATTACTGATAATAAAACTACCCCTGTCTGTGCCTGTATATGCCGTTCCCTCTACATCGTGGCAGATGGAGAGAAAACCATACTCCGAGAGTTGCATCCCGGGAAAACTCATAGGCATCCACCCCGACCCGTCATACACGCTCACGCCAGATCGTCCCGCGGCCCAGACCCGCCCTGCCGGATCGAGACTGAAAGCGTTGATCTCTCCTTCCGGAAGGCCATCCTTCGCTCCGTATCTCGTTACGCGTCCCAGGTTCAACCTCGCTACGCCTGCGCCTTCAACGGCGAGGAAAATATTTCCCTCCTCGTCGAGACTCATATCGTTTATCGAGCCTGTCGGAATCCTGCTTCCGTAGCGAAGAGACTGCCAGCTGAAACTGTCCGCCCTGCAGAGTCCGCTCGCCGTGCCAAACCATATTATGCCATCTCTCTCTTCGATGATGCAGTTGACCCTGTCATCAAGCAGGGAATCGGCTCTGCTAAGGACTGTCAACGAATCAGAGATCACGTAGCCGCATCCTTTCCCGAACGTAGTGACCCAGACCCTGCCGTCGCCGTTGACGATGCCGGTCACTCTTTTCAAAAAGGATATGTTGTCTGAACTGTAATGGAACCAGGCCGATCCTCTTCTTACGCTTATTCCCTCATCCCCTCCGACCCAGAGAGATCCTTCGTCATCGACAGCCAGAGCCTTTACCGCGACAAAGAACGGCCCTTCGACACCAGACAGAGAATCGTGGACGGTGCTGTAGGCGTAAAGCCCGCCTTCCGTTCCTATCCACAAAGTATCCCTGTACGAGACAAGCGCCTCCACCCTGAGAGATGAAGCGTACTTTTCGATGAAAACGCGCGAAGGCCTTTCACCGCTGCCCCAGACAGGGTAAAGCTCCCTTATTTTTCCCGACTTCAACCATCCTGCCGTTTCGGTCTTTTCAAGCGCCTGCAGTTCGTCCTGGGCGGCAAGGCGGCATAACGATCCGCTCGCGATCATGATCACTGAAATAACGAGCAGTACTGCCAGGGTTTTTATCCTGATAGAATACATCTTGCGTCCCTGCTTTCAGAAGATATCCGAATACGCGGGTCGGATATTCAAAGACTCTGATTCCGGGGAAGAATGTAGTACAGAACGATGATAAAATCAAGAATTTACGAGCTGGCCAGTATTGCCGTAGCGCTGGTATGTATCAGTTCCCTGATGAATGGGGAGATATCCGACCCGACAACCTCTCCGATCGACAGGCAGAGATATTCCTCATCGATGACCACTCCGCCCGGATTCTTCTGGTAAATCGATCTCATGATATCGATAAGATGATACTTTCCGCCTGACTTTTCCAATATCCATCCATCGATAGCTTCAGCGGCGAGGAAACCTCCATCGTAGAGCATGTTGACCATATCCTTGTCGGAAAGATCGCTGTTGCAGGCATCTCCGATCGGGACACATGCTAATTCCGGGTTATCGAAGTATCGTTGTTCTATTACCCTTCTTTTTTCCAGATATTGTTCTTCTGATATTATCCTCTCCTGAAGAAGCACCTGGTAAGAATAGAATACCGTAGCCCCCTCGGTGAACCAGCTGAACGAATCAGATGCCGGCGCGAGGAATTCTCCGTTCCAGTTGTGAAAGAATTCGTGTGATATTATCGCCATCGGGGTACCGTAGAGCTGGCTTCTGTCAATCTTCGAGTCGAATAGCAGGAGCATCCCTCCACCATAGTGGACTCCGTAGAAATCGTATCCCTTGCTCCCTCTCACCGGATTCCGGTCGCATACAAAAAGATATTTCTTCCTCGGCGATGAACCGAACATATCTATCTCGCGGCCGACTATATTCTTCACCACATCAAAAAATTCCCCGTCATCAAAGGCCCATTCTCCAGCGATCGCCAGTACCAGATCGGTATCGGCTATCCGGGCCTCCGAGTATCTGTATTCTCCGGAAACAGCCAGCATGACATCGAGTGAAGAGGCTTCCGGAACTATTAGGCGATTTCCATTACTCAAACAGGTCGCCCTCAATTCTCTGTCCGGAAAGAGGCCGATATCTATGATTATCCCTCCGGAGACTTCATCGGCAGGCACAAGAAAGATATCGCGTCCGGTGATCCGTGACCTTTCGCTGTCGACAAGAGTCATCATCCCCCTGATTTCTGGCAAATACCTGTCTTCGACTGTCAATACCACGTCATAGGAGAAAGTCAGTTCTTTTCCCCCGCTTCCGATGATCCATATATCTCCCTCTCTCTTAGCCTCCATGGGAGACCGGTCAGTCCCGCAAGCGGCAAAACCGATCGGATCAAGTTTGCCTCCCCCGTTATCGGGTGAGATTTTCAGCCTGGTCTCCTCGCCGAGAAGACCTCGCATCGTACCAGTCACCGTTATCAGATCGAGTCGCGGATCTTTCATTTCGATCGAATATTCCAGAAACGGCAACGGCCTGGCTCCGGAAACAAGCAGTGGCACGGCCGCTGAAAGTGCGGAAGTGAATACCAGGGGGAAGATTATCGTCTTTATGCGGATCTTATGCTTCATCAGAGGTATTTCATGCAATTCATATTCCAAGAAGGACGCGCTCATCGACAAAGTTGACTCGCTCCGTCCCGCGGTGAAATGTATTGAGCTGGATATTATGATGGAAATCGCGGCGAGGCGCCTCTGATCGATATGATCAGAGCTTGAACCTTCCGCGTAGAGTCGCGATATCTTTCCTGAAAAGCGCGACTACCTCATTGAACGCGTTCTCTTCTTCAGCTGCCCTGTCGCGCATACTGATCCATCCCCACCAGGCGAGCACTATCGAGGCCCATAACCAGCCAGCCAGCGCGGCGAGAATCACACTGGCCCATATCGGAAGGCCGCTGCGCCTAGATTGTATATCAGGCATATCGACTATCTGGACTGAGGGAGTTGTCCTTGCCTTCTCGATCCCGCTTTCCTCATACCTTTGCAGAAGGAAGGAATATATCTGTTCATTTACCTGAAGGTCCCTCTCAATAGCCGCGTATTGCTGATATATCTGTGGCATCTTCGAAAGAGGAAAAAAGACGGTGGATGTTGAATCATCATCCATCAGCTTTTTCATCTGCAATGTCAGGTACTCGAATTCCATTTCCTTGCGCTGGAGTTCGATGGCATTATCGGTGGCAAATTCCCGGATCAGGTCGAGCTCTATCTCGGCGAGGACCGATCTTGTCTTAAGGGCTGCCGCCACGTCTATCGCTCCGCGTACCTGTTCTTCGAAATTGACAATCCCATGCTCTTTTTGAAAAAGACTGATCTCGATTCTCGATCTCTCCAGTCTCTTTCTGTACTTGTCGATCTGCACGGCAACGAATTCCATCGTGTTTTCCGACCTTGTATACTGCAAAAGATGATTGAGGGAATCGAGTTTCGATATATAAGCAAGGGCTATCTTTTGAGCTGTCTCGGGATCGCGGTCGCCCACGGAGAGTGTGATCATCCCCGTCGCCGAGCTCGATATTGCCGTGTTGGAACGGAGTTCTCTCAAAGCGTCATCCAGCGCGGACACCTTGTACCATTCCATGAGGCCGACTGATTCGATGACCATCTCTGCCAGCCTGCGGCTCTCGAGAATATCGACGATAAGAGCCGCCGTCGTCGTACCCGCGGCCATCGGAACGACCATGGACGGAAGATTCATCTTGGCCATCCATGCTCCAAGAAGACCTTCGGACCCTTCTTCGAGTGGAGGCATAAGGAGTGCTTTCGATTTATACTGTGGGTCGGCGATCAATAAATAGATCAGCGCGGCCATGGCCAGGACAAGCCCGGTATATCCGATCATCCTTCTTCTCATAAGCAGATAATGAAATATTCTGAAATTCATCGATCACTCCCGGCTAATCTTGTACTTGTCCCTGACAATCCCGGCCATCTGCCAGGCTTCGAACAGATCCGGCCCCTCGATCAATCCCCGTCGCCACTCCTTCTTATGCAGAAGGTAAAAAACATCCCCTGGGGATTTTTCAATTCACTGTATTCAGTTCCGAGCCTTTCCAGCAGGATGACATAATCGATTCCAAGTTGAAACTGAAAATCATAAGTCCTGAACGCGGCAAACCCCGTACCCGCTGAAAGAGAGAGACCCGATCCGCTGTCTGTCTCGTCCCCCCCGGGACCATCCTCCTTGATACGCGCCCAGGATATTCCTATCCCGGCGCTTATAAAGGGGGCAAAGTCGCTTCTGCTGAGGTATCTTCCGATCTTCGCCTCGAACAGCGTCAATCCAAAGGCCGAGTTCCCTTTTTTATCTATATCCCCGCCCCAGTGAAGACCTGATTTTCCGGCCAGAAAATAATCATTCGTGTCGTGCTGAAATACCACATCGATCACCGTCATCCTCTCGACTCCGCCGAACGATCTCTCAACAGGCCATATAAATCCGGCCCGAAGCCCGCCGGTGCTGTACGAATTCCTTCTTCTCACGTCATCATATTCATTTTCCGTTATAAGTCCTACCCGGGCGGTATCATCGCTGTTTTTTCCTTCGGAGATCGATATGGCGAGTCTTTTCAGGACAATGTCGAGATCTTCCTCGCTCAACGCGGTACCCTCGGCCGTAAAGAGTACTTCGCCATCCGAAGCGTCGATAAGAGTCACCCCGGCTATTACCTTTGACCCCAGCCTGGTCAGGCTCCCTGTAAGCGCTTTTTCATACCCGGCGCGGCGCGCCGTTTCCGCGGCGCAAATGACATTCTGGCAATCGATGTCGCCGACCGCGTCAATAGCTCTGACTGCCTGATACCTGCCCTGCTGATCCAGAGCCCGGGCAAAAAGCACTTCGGACGCGTCGATCAGATCCTCATAGACTCCCGTTCCCCTGAAACTGAATACCAGCGTCTTCTCGGAAGCAGCCAGCGACCCGTTAGCGACTATCAGAACGACAAGAATCGCCGTTATCACCCTCATTATTATTCTCCTGCTCGAAAAGAGCCTCCATCTTCTCCGCCGCTACCCTGAGATGCGGGATGACGATCGAACCTCCGACCACCAGAGCGACGTTGAAAGCCTCGTAAAACTCCTCTTTCGTCACTCCTTCCTCGCGGCACCTGGCGATATGATAAGCTATGCAATCGTTGCACCGAAGGACCATTGAGGAAGCGAGCCCCATCAATTCTTTCGTCTTCGCCGGAAGGGCTCCATCAAGATATGCCTGCCCGTCCAGGGCAAAAAACCTCTTTATTCCAAGATTGCCCCCTGAAAACACCAGGCCGTTGAGACGCGCCCTTTCCGTTTCAAAATCTTTTTTCCAGTCGCCCTGCATATGCTAATCCTTTCCCGTCTTTTTCAGAGAGAACGATCTTTTCCAGTAAGAACAGCACGTCAAACGGGGTCGATCCTCATATATTTTTTCTTGCCCGCCCGTAGGAGCATGCACCCTTCATTCAGATCGGAAAGTGTGATCTTTTCGTCGAATTCCTCGATCCTTCGCCCGTTGACGTAAGCCCCGCCCTGCTGGACAAGGCGTCTCGCTTCTCCGCGCGAACTGACGATCCCGGATTCGGCAAATAGTATGAAAGCCGGGACACCTTCCTTGAGTTTTTTCTCTTCAATAGTGAATCTCGGGACCGAATCTGAATCGAGCGCTGCATCTCCGCAGAAAAGGGACCTCGCCGCCTCACGCGCGTTATCAGCCGCTTCCTTGCCGTGAACCAGGCTTGTCGCTTCCCACGCGAGCACTTCCTTTGCCTGGCGCAGGTCGGCTCCCTCAAGAGCTGCAAACCTGTGGACTTCCTCCATCGGAAGAAAGGTGAAAAGGGCGAGGAATCTGCCGACGTCACGATCATCGGTGTTTATCCAATATTGATAATAGTCATATGGCGGCGTCTTTTCGCCATCAAGCCAGACAGCTCCTTTTTCCGTTTTTCCCATCTTCGTACCGCATGCCGTCGTGAGAAGCGGGAATGTGAGAGCCTCAGCGTCTCCGCCGGTGACTCTGCGGATCAGATCGGTACCGGCAAGGATATTTCCCCACTGGTCGTTTCCTCCCATCTGAAGCTTGCAGCCGTGATTCTGGTAAAGGAAAAGGAAATCGTAGGCCTGCAGCAGCATGTAGTTGAATTCGATGAAATTGAGCCCTGTCTCCAGGCGCATCCTGTACGATTCGGCCGAGAGCATCTTGTTGACGCTGAAATGCCTGCCGATGTCACGAAGGAATTCGATATAGTTCAGGGGCCTTAGCCATTCAGCGTTATTAAGCATCAGCGCCTTATCCCCGGAGAAGTCAATAAATCTGGCAAACTGCTTTTTTAATCCCGCCGAATTTGAATCGATCTCTTCAATCGTTATAAGCTGCCTCAGTTCAGTCTTGCCGCTCGGATCGCCTATCATCGATGTGCCGCCACCCATTAGAGGTATGACCCTATGGCCGGCTCGTTGAAGATGGGCAAGCGCCATTATCGGAACGAGGCTCCCGCAATGGAAACTGTCAGAGGTCGGATCGAAGCCGATATAACATGTGACAGGTTTTGAAAGAAGCGCCCTGACTCTCTCTTCATCGGTACATTGCTGGAAAAATCCACGTTCCTTGAAAACATCAAATACGTTCATTGATTTCAGGCCCCCGTTTATGACTCGATCCGGTTCCATGTTTATACAGCATCCTGGATAATCTGTAAGATGATAACATTTTAAACGTCAGATATTAAGAATTTTCTGAACTTTAAAACGGAAAAGAGATCTCTGGCAGAGAAGTCGATTCCGCGGTATATTCTTGATTATGACGGGAAAAAAAGAAATCGTTTTTCTAAGCGGCAACTACATCAACAGGGATGAAGCGCGCATTTCTCCCGATGACCGCGGGTTTATTTTCGCTGATGGCGTCTATGAGGTCGTTCGAAGCTATCGGGGAAAGTTGTTCGAACCGGGCCACCATATCGAACGCCTTGGGCGGAGCCTTGCAGCTCTCGATATCAGAGGATTTGATCCGGCACTGATCGAGAATATATCGGAAAAACTGATCGAGTCTAACGATCTCTCCTCCTGCGATTCGACTGTCTACATAGAGGTGACTCGCGGAACAGCCCCACGCTCGCACACTGTACCGTCCCCACGCGTGTCACCGACTGTCTATGCCTTCGCCAGCAGGCTTGATCGTCCAGTAAATAAACAGAAGGAAGGAATAGCTATTATATTCGTTCCCGACGACCGTTGGGGAAGATGCGATATCAAGTCGATATCGCTGCTTCCAAATATCCTCGCCAGGCAGAAAGCTGAAGATGAGGGCGCCGATGAAGCAGTATTCGTCCTTGGAAGTGATATCACGGAGGGCTCATCATCGAGTTTCGCCGCGGTTTTTTCAGGAGCCCTCGCCACTCACCCCGAATCGCCGCGGATCCTTGGCGGCATTACCAGAAAGATCGTCATCGATCTCTGCGAGCGGGCCGGTATACCGGTCGATCAGCGCCCGATAAAAAAGGAAGAACTGATCTATGCCGACGAGATGATGATACTGAGCACAACGAGGGAAGTGATGCCTGTGACGATCTGCGATGGCAAGAAAGTGACCTCGGGAAAGCCGGGTAAGATAACGCGAAGACTTCAGCAGCTTTACACCAGGTATATCGAAAAATGACAGGCGAACAGACGTCACTCGATTCATGTCACGAGTTGAAACGCTTCATGGCATTTCAATCAGCTAATTCCCTGACACTCCGCGAGTGAGAATCAATATGCCGATCAATATGAATCCTGCTCCCGCTATTATCGACATGACCTTCGGACTCAGATAGTTTGAAAGAAGGCTCCCGAAAAAGACGGCGAGCGCCGATGTCGCCAGCAGAGCAAGAGAAGCTCCCGCAAATACAGACCACTTGTGCGTATCCTTGTCGCTGGCAAATAGCAGCGTGGCGAGCTGGGTCTTGTCTCCAAGCTCGGCGACCAGGACAGTCCAGAAAACGGTAAAGAAAATTTTCATTTCCATTCTATCTTCTACCTCTCGTATCAGGATCTCATTCCATCCGATCGGGTAATAATAAAAGAATGTCTCTTTCAGCGATCGGCTTTCCCTCATCATATAACGAATGGAAAATGATTGCCAGAAAAGAGAAGACGTGCTAATCCTCTTTTCGTGACAGGAAAGAAATATACAAAAGGCGGCCCCGGGGGACCCGGGTTCTCATATCATAACAGGGCTGATATCGCGGCGGTAGCCCTGCTGCTCGCCGTCGCCTTCATCACGAGATATCTATTCATTTACAGAAACGGGATGAGCGAACCCGATTCGATGGTAATGGCGGCGGGAATGGCATGGATGTCTACTCCTGGCGCGGTCTTCAGCGATTGTCTACTTTATGGAAGAGAATTAAACCCGGGATTCTATTTCATATTCAAAACGATATATCCATTATTCTACGACGATCCGGGCCATGTCATCGCTTTTCTCAACTCTGTCGGAGTCGTCTGCGCTTCACTTGCGGTCTGGCCAGGATACATCATCCTGCGAAACTGGTTCAATACGGCTGTTTCTACGAGTGTGATCATTCTTGTGATCTTCAGCCCGATCGCCTGGGAACTTGGCACATATTTCCACCCCGTGACTCCCTCGATACTCCTTTTTCTCTGCGCATGGTCGTGCTGGCGGGGAATATCACGTTCAGGGCGTGGCATCTTCTGTTTTATCGTGACCTCCGTACTTGCCTCGGCGGCGGTAATGATCCGGACTGAGATCGTCATGATCGCTCCAGCTCTCCTTCTCTCTGTCCTGATGGGAAAAGAGAGGAAAAAAGATACTGCCGCCCTTTCAGCGATCCTCGTCATCGCGGCGGCTGGATATCTCGCCCTCCTCGGCGCCCTGCCATCGAGGACAGGTGGGGCGGGCACCGGGATCTCCGGGTTTATCGATTCCTTTTCCGATATGTATCACGACACTCTTTCCATAAGCGGCCTGCCGAGGACTATCGTCTGGGCTTCTCTCGGAGTCGGGACAGGAACGATATTTATAATTTTTGCGGGGATCGCCACGGCACTGGCCAGGCGGAGCTTCGCTGGAAAAAGAATCGAGGCAGGGAACTTCTTTCCCGCTCTGCTCTGGATCATTCCATCCCTTGCCCTGTGGCTTCTCTGGCCCGTTCCCGTGATCCGGCATTACTATATTATTATTCCAGCGGCCGTCTGGATAGCTGCGAAGATATTCCTTGCATACCTGTCTCCCAAAAAGACCTTCGCGGTAGTCGCCGCGGCTCTGCTATTAAATATCTTTCTTCCCGAGATCCTTTACAGGGCGTACAACAGCGCTGCTCCAGCCTCGATGAAAGAACCTCACGGAACATTTTTTTACTACCACGAAAGGGTGATGGAGAGAATCGACAGGTACGGCGATATGCAGACGAGACTCCTCGCGGGTACAATCGGAAAGACCGGCGCGATTTCTCCGCCCGGGCGATTCTTCATTCCTGCCAGTTGGGAATCATATGGATACCTCGTATACTCGATGGCAGCCACCGAGCGATTGATCAAGGTCTCTGAAGGTAACATAGTCGAAGGGGTCTTCGTCCATTCCTACATGATAGATGATTCGGAGGTGATCGTCGCCGACGCGAGAGGGTTCAGTCTCAACACTATCCCCCCGGCTCTCATCCCTCTTGTCCGTGAAAAAGAGGGTGAAGGGTATACGCTCCTTCTTCCTTCGGAGATCGCATTTCTCGACCTGTTCAGCGATCTGCCGCGGGAGAGAATATTCACCTATTAGACCATAGGCAGCGAAGAATCATCTCCCCCGATCACGCTTCAGTTCCGATCAATATCTCTCATAATTTTCTACTTCGCCTTTTATACAAAAAACAGACCGCTCGTATCCGGGCGGTCTGTTTAAAAAACCGGCGGCGTCCTACTCTCCCACACAGTTGCCCATGCAGTACCATCGGCGCTGAAGGGCTTAACTTCCGTGTTCGGAATGGGAACGGGTGTTTCCCCTTCGCTATCGCCACCGAAAAATCTATAAATTTCGACAATGAATCAGGGATACAAAAGACAGCTATCTTTATAAGAAGTCAAAAAAACTGGTTAAGCCTCACGATCTATTAGTACCGGTCGGCTGAACATGTTGCCATGCTTACACCTCCGGCCTATCAACCTTGTA
>JAFGCX010000006.1 GCA_016932415.1 Candidatus Krumholzibacteriota bacterium | reverse complement strand
GCGGCAGCCAGGTGTCGAGCGGAGTCTACTTCTACCGCCTGAGATCCGACGATATAGACAAGACGAAAAAGATGATACTGCTTCGATGATTCGATCCGCAAGCGTGAGCGGCTGAGGTATCCGCCAGCCGCTCACGCGGGGATCATCTCGTTCCCGTTATCGAATATTCGAAACTGCACGGATCAGGATTGGGACATTCCTCGTCTTTTCTGTACGAAGCTCCATATGTACCGGTAAAATTATCCAGATCGCTGAATGTGATATTGAATGTGACGGTGTAGTACGAATAACAGTCGGGAGGTATCACCGGGACAGTAGTCTCATCTGAAACGCCCGATCCGCTTGTCGTCAGGGAATCCCAGTCTCCAGCTACCGTACCGAATGTGATCAATGAATCCCCGATGATGGTGATATTGACCGTATTCCCTGGCGGCGCGGGTATGGCGCAGGTATTTGAAAGGAGTTCAAAATCAAGGGTGAAGGTCCCCGTATAGGGGGAGATATCTTCTTCATCACCGTCCTTGGGTTTCGAAGGGTTGTCGTCGAAACACGCCGCAAGGGAAAGAGACAGCACTAATGACACGATAAGTAAATATTTCATGCTTCGCTCCTTTTTGACCGTGCCATCTAAAAGATGGCACGCACGCGTTATCCTTCAGATGATTTATTTTCCATACTTGACAGGACTTGTCCAATAAAAAAATGACACAGGTGATTTTTCCGAAAAATCCCTCATCGGACAGATCGTCAGCTGGTCCTCTGGTCATGCGTCAGAAACCAGCAGAGCAAGAATAGCAATCCAGGCGCCATTATAAGGAAAAAGTAAGGCCCCTTCGGAAATGACCTTGTACTTATGAAATCGACGATATAGAAAGCTGCAAAACTGAAAAGAGTGACGCTTCCCCCGATAGCTTCTTTCTTCCATCCCTGCACCAGTCCTGCAAGCGTTCCTATTGGAAAGAAAAAAAACATCAGCCATTCGATCCCGCTGAAAGCACGAGGGTCGAATCCTTCACCGACAAAAAATACCAGGACGAAAGCTATGCTCAAAAGGCTCCATATCCTCGCTATCCATCTGATATACTTGACCATGCGCGCCTAATCCTCCTGTTTTATCGATCCCGGAAAGGGGGCGGAAGCATTGTATCAGAAAGGAAATCAAAGGACATAATCAATAATCTCCAAGTACACGAGGGTATCTAGGGGAATTTATCTATGGAATGATTTATGCTTTTACGCTCGAGCGATAGAAGCGGAGATCTGTGGGAAAGAGAAAACAATATAAAAAGTACTGATCCCGATCGTCCGCGCACAGAACATGGATGGTTGAATATGGGAATCTATAAACGTGTAATAATAATGCTGATCGTCACGATGTCAGCAGCTTTTTTTCTTTCCGCGTCGGCGCAGTGGAGCGAAAACGGGATCCCTGTCTGCACCGAGGCGGGAGGACAGAGATCACCGGTGATCATTCCCGTCCAGTCAGGAATCATAGTGGTATGGGAAGACGGGAGAGGGAGCAATACCGATATCTATATGCAAAAGTACGATCTGGAAGGTTCGGTCGCCTGGAGCGTCGAAGGAGTGGCGGCTTGCCGGGCCACGAATGACCAGTGGACTCCAACGCTAGTATCCGACCTGGAGGGTGGAGCAATAGTCGCCTGGGCGGACTGGCGGGGCAACAATTTTGATATATACGCCCAGAGGGTCAGCGACGAAGGCGTCAGCCTCTGGCCCGCTGACGGTATCGCCGTATGTGGCTCCACAATGGACCAGACGACTCCCTGTATCGTCGAAGACGGCGCGGGGGGATCGATCATCTGCTGGGTGGATTTTCGGTATAATAACTTCGATATCTTCGCCCAGAGGGTGGGGGCTGACGGGCAGCTGCTCTGGGAATCGAATGGTATAGTCGTTTGTTCCGACACCGGAAGGCAGGATCATATCGATGCAGCTTCGGACAGGGAAGGTGGAATCCTTGTCAGCTGGGAGGACCGCCGGAACGGCCAGCGCGATATCTTTGCGCAGAGGATCGACAAAAACGGGATCGATCTGTGGGGAAGCGATGGAGTCGCGGTGTGCGTTTCATCGGGAAATCAGTACGCGCCTGAGGTAATCTCCGATAATTCGTGCGGGGCGATCATAGCCTGGGTGGATCAGCGGTCAGGGCATTCCGATCTGTTCGTTCAGCGGGTCGATACGACGGGGAATATGCTATGGAGCGATAACGGGATAGCCGTCTGTTCAAACGGTTTTGGTCTTGATTCTCCAAATATGATCTCCGATGGCGAAGGTGGAGCGATCCTGGCCTGGGAAGACAGCCGGTACGGCGAGAATTTCATATATGCCCAGAGAATATTATCTGACGGTTCTTTTCTGTGGGAAACGAATGGCGTTGAAGTCTGTTCCGTCGCTTCAAAACAGTGGAGTCCGAAGATCGTCTCGGACGGTGAGGGGGGGGCGATCATCTCCTGGTACGACTACAGGAATGGAAATTACGACATATTCGCTCAGAGGGTCGACGCGGCAGGAAATCCGATGTGGACTGGCAACGGTGAAGTGATCTGCAGCGCGGAAAATACGCAGTGGATCCATTCAGCCGCGACGGATGGCGAAGGCGGGGCGATGATAATATGGGAAGACAGCCGCAAGGGGAGCGACGTCGATCTTTATCTGCAGAGGATAGACGCTGACGGAAGCACTCTTGTCGCGACATTGCTGCAGAGTTATTCGCTCGTCGCGAGTGGCAGGGAGATCGAGCTTTCATGGACGCTGAGCGAGATCGATGACGACGCGCGGTTCATAGTCGAACGCTCAAGCGGCGGAACCGGGATATTTACAGTCCTCTCCTCCTCAGAGGTTCTCAGGCAGGCGATGACATTCACATTCATCGATCGCGAATGCGTGCCTGGAACGGTTTACAGGTACAACATTCTTTATACTTCGGGGGATGACAGAAAAATCCTCCTGCAGACGGAAGAGATCGAACTTCCCGAAGCCCAGATCATGCTTATGCAGAACTACCCGAACCCGTTCAATCCATCGACGATGATCGGTTATTATCTTCCAGGCCAGTCTTCTGTCTCGATAATAGTCTATGATGTCCAGGGACGATTGATAAAAAAACTTGTCGATTCTCCGCAGGGGGCCGGGATGCACAAGGTAAAATGGGATGGAACCAACACCGGCGGCGGCAAGGTCAGTTCGGGAGTTTATTTCTACCGCCTCGATGGCGGCAAGGTGTCTATTACGAGAAAGATGATACTTGTCCGCTGATGGGAACCAGGGCTTCTCAGGAAGAATTCCGGGAATAGCTGGATAACCGGCCATGATACACTGAAAAGCGGATGTCCCGGCGATGTGGGGAATTATCCCCACAATATGAGTGAGTATTTCTATTTATTCCCCTGTCAATAATAATTCCGAATAGTACCCTGTGACACATTATAGCGCTGTATCAGACCTTATGTTTGCTTGTTATAACTGATTGTTTAACAGGTTGTTATGCTATTTACACCTTTCCAAATGCAATAACTGGTTGCATTCTGAGAAGTATTGATTGTCCCAGAGTGTGTCACGACAGAGATAACATGAATGGTCAGTGAGAGTTATGATTTAATCGAATATGGCACAATTTAAGCGTTTGCACTCATTACGAATAGTTTTGTCTGATGAGAAAACAGATGCGCGAAGAGGATCGAAAGATGAAAAAAAATTATGGATTTACCCTGGTAGAAATGATGGTAGCTATCTCGATCTTCGGGATCGTAATGACGGTAGCGACTCCACCCCTGATAAAGTTTCTCAGGCGACATCAATCGAAAGATGCCGCGGGAATAGTGATGGGAGCGCTGAGGAAAGCGCGCAGCAGCGCCATTCACGAAAAAAATGATTATATAGTCTTCTTCGATCTCGATCGCTCGAATGTGATCATACTCGACGATGATGGCGGGGGTAACGGCGATCCGGCGAGCGGCGGTTTCGATCCGACAGCGAGAGGCAACGGGAGGGCCGACGCGGGAGAGAAGGTCTACGGACCTTACCAGCTTCCAAGCGGCCAGGTATTCGGGATGATCGCCGGTTCTACCGATGAAGAGGGAGCTTACGTCACAAAACCGGTGACGTTCTCGGGTAGTCCGCCAAGGGTGATCTTTCATCCGAACGGCTCCTCGAATGAGGAAGGCCTGATATTCGTGATGCCCGAGCTCGAATTTCGCCAGCAGGAAAAAGGGACAGACAGAATGATGGTCGTAAGGAGATCGACCGGAAGTGTATCGGTCCAGAGACCGAATTATGATTAAAGAACGCCTGGAGGACGGTATGTTTGACAAGATTTTGCCGCGGTCGCAAAAAGGAATGACTCTCGTGGAGGTCATTGTCGCGCTGACAGTATTCGCTATAGGCGTGCTCGGTCTCAGCAGGGTGATGTTCAGGGCGATGCATGCCAACATGAATTCAAAACATACCGTGGTAGCGACCAACCTCGCACATGAGAAAATGGAAGAGGTGATCGGTTCGATCAGATACAGCGCGATCAATTCGACTAATTTTCCGAGTGAAGATTTCGAACAGGTAAACGTTGCCGATCCGGAGTACAGGATATTCAAAAGGACTGTCGCTATCTCCGATTCGCTGAACGCCGTAGGAAACAGCGTTATGAAAGAAATCACGGTGAGAGTCGAATGGCGGCAGGCGGACAGGGTGCGAAACGTTGAATTAAAATCGAGCATAAGCCGGTTCAAGGATATCAACCTGTAAAGAAACGCTGGAGATGGATCATGATGAAAAAAAGAAACAGCAGATCGGGGTTCACCCTTGTCGAGATGATGATAGGATTGCTCGTGGTAGGGCTTCTTATCATAGGAGCGTACGGCGTTCTGATATCTCAGAAGAAGGCGTCTGACGCGGAAAACAGCTATATCGACGCTCAGCAGAACGGGAGAGTCGCGCTCGAGACGATGCAGAAGGATCTGAGGCTCGCGGGATTGAACATTGACGATTTTAACGGGCAGCCGGTTTTTATCGACGCTGCTCCATACCAGGTGATCTTCAATGCCGATATCTCATCGGGGATCAATGGAGTCCAGGGGATGAGTACGAGCGAGAGCGTCCCTCTCAGCGATGGCACGTCGTATACTCCGGGGATGTTGCCCGGAGAGAGTATCGGCGCCCTTTCAAGGTATAATAATAATGCCGAGACGATCAGGTATACTCTCGACCATGATGATAACGGTATCGTCGACGCGACGGACGTATATACGATTACTCAGAATCCCGACGATTACGCGATCTACAGGGAAGAGAACGGATACAAGAAGGATATGATCGCCTCCGGGATACGCGGAAGGAACAACTACCCCGACGGGACATTTCCAGAACCGGTTTTCAAATATTACGGTGATTATTCAGGTACCGGAGTGATCACTCTCTGGGGCGACAATAATGGCGACGGCCGGTTGAGCCAGGCCGAGATCGCCTCGGTGACGCCTGTCTCCCAGAATATGCTGAGCAGGATCATCGAGGTCCAGGTCACTATTGAAGCGGAGTCGGCGACCATGCAGGCCGGGTATTCAGGGCGCCACAGCGCTCCGAGCGCTCCGCGCAACTATCGCTCCGTGACGATGACGAGCAAGATCCGTCCAAGGAATGTCGGAACGGGAAGCGCCAACCTTCACGCGTGCGGTAATCCCCCCGGAGCGCCATCGAGTCTTACCGCCGTCGATACTCCAAAAGATGCCGGTGAAAGCATAACCCTTGGATTTGACGCTTCGTTCGACGAATCGGGCGGTGAAGAGGACCTTACCAGCTATAACGTCTACCGCAGGATAGAGGGGATGTCGGAATGGGAATGTATCGGGATGAGCGTGCCAAAGGGTATCTCTTCCTATGTCTATGTAGATGACGCGTCCTCCCCCGCCGGAGGGCCGCAGATCGGTACGTCGTACTATTATTACGTCACCGCGTGGGACTGCCGGCCGCAGGAATCTGTGATGTCGAATATAGCCGGGCCAGTCCAGGCTGTTCCGAATGGACCGGACCCGCCAGTCATTACCGACGCTTTTGATACTCCCTGCGACAACGTTGATGAGGTAACGGTGGTCGTCAAAAGGTCGATCGATGATCTCGGCGGAGCGAGTACTCTTGTCGACCGGTATGAGGTCTATCGCAGCAACGAAGGTGGTGGAGGGATCCTGTCAAAGACTCTCGTCGGAATAATCAATGCCGACGGATCTGAATACTATAATTTCCTCGACAGCCAGGCAGGCAACCTTGCCGGACAGCCTCCCGAGGCGAACAACTACTACTATTATGTCGCAAGGGCGCTCAGCGGCGCGCCTGACACGATCCCGTCAGTGAATTCGAATGAATATGGAGGAGTCTTTTACTCGGGCGCCGGCGATGTCTCGGCGTGCCAGCTGACAAATGTCTTCGATTATCCTGATGACGAGGGAGAATCACTTGTCCTTACATGGGCTGAATCTCCATCTGAAGCGTGCGTTCCCGCTGTCGTCTCGGGATATATAGTGGAACGTAAGTCGATATTTGAACCTGCTTGGACTCCCGTTTTTGCCTGCCTGCCGGACGAGGGGACAAGCTTCAGCCATATCGACGTTGATCTGACGAGAGGCGCCGAATATACATATCGCGTGATAACGCGCTCTTTCGAGGGATCGGAAGTGCCGTCCAACGAGATGACCGGTGTGCCATTGAGAAATACGGAACTCGATCCTCCGGAGAATCTCGCTGCCAACGATATCCTTTGCGACGCGACCGGTTCGGTGAACGTCACCTTCGAGAACGCCCCGCAGGACATAGCCCCGGCAGGGTCTGTCGACTACTACCGTATATACCGGAAGGTCGAATTTGGAGGATACTTCCAGATCGCAGAAGTAGAGGCGACCGGTTCTGATACGTATCTCTTTGTCGATGGACCTTCAACGAATCCATCAGATCCTCCCGTTATCGGAGAGTTCTATTATTATCAGGCTACAGCCTACGACTCTGATAACAGCAGGGAATCTTCTCCGTCCAATGAAGGGTACACGATGTCGGATGGAGAGCCGGGAGCTCCGAGGATAACTTCAGCTTATGATACGCCGGTCGACGCGGGCGGTAGTATCACTGTCGTCTTCGACAGGTCTGCCGATGACGGACATTGCACCGACAATGTCATCGTTTACAGGATATACAGGGAGGAGAGCGCTATCGGCGCTTTCGATCACATCGTCGGTGAGATAACAGCTGTGGGATCTGTCAGCTACACTTTCACAGATGACGAACTCTTCGGCCTCGATCCTCCGCTGGACGGAGTCGCCTATTATTATTCAGTGAGGGCGGTGGAGACGAGCGGAGAGGAATCGGTCAACTCCAACGTATTCGGTCCCGTATTCTCGATCTGTCAGGAAGCTTCGTCGTATATCGTCTTCGAGGACGATTTTGAGGGCGACAAGGGGTGGACTCACAACATGCTGAGGACGCAGGACGACTGGCAGAGAGGGACTCCCGCCGGAAAAGGCGGAGAAAATAACGGTAACGATGATCCTGCCTCTGCCCATTCGGGAAATTACTGCTACGGAAACGATCTCGGTGAAGACGGGTGGAATGGCCAGTATAAGAATAATACCGATAACGAACTCATAACTCCTTCGGGAGCGATCGACTGTTCATCGAGCTCGAATGTCGTACTTCAGTTCTACAGGTGGCTCAATATCGAAGCACCTGCCTATGACCAGGCGAGCATATATATAAGCATCGCCGGCACAGCCGGCCCATGGACGAGGATCTGGCGGAATCCGACTGAAATAACCGATGATGAGTGGACATTCGTCGAACTCGATATTGCGGAATGGGCTGATGGAGAGGCAGATGTAGCGATCAGGTTCAGGTTGAAGACTGATGGAGGTTCGGCATATTCCGGCTGGAATATCGATGATGTCGTAGTAAGGGAAAATGCCGCGACTCCGTAAAGTTAGCCGCGGGAAAGAGAGTGGATATGAGTATATTCAGATTCAACGGCGGAAACGAAGAGGGCTCGGCTCTCGTGATCGTCATCCTTATCATGGTGGCGCTGACCGGGATAGCTTTCGGCCTCAGCTCGTTGTCAGTCAACGAGACGCAGCTCGCTTCGAACGAGATGCTTGACAAGCAGGTATTCTATCTTGCCGAAGCGGGAGTGGAAAAAAGCCTGCGGCACCTCAGTGAGTTGACAGTGCCGTTTACCGGTTCCGGGACGAACAAGGACCAGCCTGTCGAACTCTATGACAAAGCCGATCTCTATGGCAAGGGGACTGTGACGGTCTATCTCGATCCTCTCGATTCCAATACCGGGAATCCGTCGCGGTTTGTAATGGCTACGGTGCGGGCGACTCTTAACGGAACAGGTATATCGAAGGTTTTGCAGGTACAGGTGGGACAGCAGAATTTTTCCAGGTACGCCTATTTCTCTGATATGGAAAAATCTCCGAGCGGATCGACTATATGGTTTTACGAGAATGATGAATTTCATGGCCCGGTCCATACGAATGACCAGATGCATATATACGGAAACCCCGATTTTTACGGTGAAGCGTCAAGCGCGGCAGCCGATATTGATTATTATCATGGCGGTCCTCCCCAGGACGACCCGCAGTTTCACAAGGGGTTGACTCTCAATGCCTCACGCATAGACCTTCCGACCGATACGAGCATGCTTTTAAACGCCGCTACAGCGAGCGGAGGGCTTGCGCTGACCGGGAATCCGGTCGCGATTGAATTTATGGTCGATGGAGGGGGCAATCCGTATCTCAGGGTGAAGATCGGTGGCACGACCAACGACATGAGCTATCCCGCCAATGGCGTCATCTATGTCTCCGGAAGGGCAGAGGTCAAGGGAAGGATCAAGGGACAGGTCACTGTCGGGTGCAGCGGGGATATCTTCATAACCGACAATCTTGTCTATGATACCGATCCGAGGACCGATCCGACGTCGACAGACCTCTGCGGGCTTGTCGCGGAAGGAAACGTGACGATGGCTGACAATACGGCGAACCGCGACTCTGCTGACGAGACCGTCATGGCGGCTATAATGGCTCTCGATACGTCGTGGGGAGTCGAGAACTACAGTTCAGGAAGCCCGCGGGGCGACCTGGTCGTCTATGGCGGGATCATACAGAAGCAGAGAGGTGCTGTCGGAACATTCGGGTCTTACGGTATAAGCACCGGGTATAACAAAGACTACAACTATGACAGCAGGTTGATGGATACGCCTCCTCCCGCTTTTCCGACTACGGGGCAGGTGGAAAAAATCGCGTGGAACGAGATCGATCCCTCTACCGATCTGTCGCGTAACTTCTGGTAGAGGCATAGCGGCGCGGAAAAGCCTGCTGGGATTTTTTCCATTTGTTCTCAGCGTGATTGAATTCAGTGGCATATCTCTATATACTTCAATGATGCCGGACCAGCTGTGAAAACACAGATGGTCCGGCAGGGCTGTTCTGTATTCAGAACTGACGCGACCTGAACGATGAAGGCGGATCGATCCCGGGATGATCATAGTAGACGGCATATCAAAAAGCTATGGCACGCAGGAACTCTTTCGAGAAACGGGTTTCAAGCTGAACACGCGCGAGAGGCTCGGGCTGGTGGGAAGGAACGGGGAAGGAAAGACCACCCTTTTCAGGCTGATCAGCGGGGAGGAAGAGGCCGATTCCGGGACTATCACGATTCCAAAGGGATATACTATCGGTTATGTCCACCAGGAGACGGAATTCACTGAAAGTTCAGTTCTTCGCGAAGGGTGCAGAGGTCTGAGCGAGCGGGAAAAAGACCATTTCTGGAAGGTGGAGAAGGTCCTGGCGGGTCTCGGCTTCAGCGAAGAAGATATGAAGAAAGAGCCAGGCGAACTCTCCGGAGGGTTCCAGGTAAGGCTTAATCTAGCGAAGGTCCTTGTCAGGGACGTCGACCTTCTCCTGCTCGATGAACCGAACAACTACCTCGACATAACTTCGATAAGATGGCTGACCCGGTTCCTTGGAAGCTGGCACGGAGAGCTTATTCTTATCACTCACGACCGGTCTTTCATGGATAATGTCGTGACGCACACGATGGGGATATACCGCAAGACTCTGAGAAAGATAAAGGGGAATACTGAAAAACTCTATTCGCAGTTCGCGATGGAGGAAGAGGTCTACGAAAAGACGCGTATCAACGATGAAAAAAAGAGGAAAAAAACCGAGGAATTCATCAGGAGATTCAGGGCAAAAGCGCGGCTTGCCAATATGGTCCAATCAAGGATAAAGACTCTGGCAAAACAGGAGAAACTCGAGAAACTCGAAAAAGCGAGGGATCTCGATTTTTCTTTCATGTCCAGACTGTTCAACGGAAAACCGGTTTTGAATGTCGACCGGATATCTTTCGGTTTCGATCCGGCGAAGCCCCTCTTTTCCGACCTGTCTTTCTCGGTCGGGCCTTACGACAGGATATGCGTTATAGGGCAAAACGGAAAAGGAAAAAGCACGATGCTCAGGACGCTTGCCGGGGACCTTCAGGTCGATTCCGGGGAGATAAACTTCAATCCAACGGTGGAATACACCTTCTACGAACAGGCAAATACATCTAGTCTCGATGATCAAAGGACTGTCCTTGACGAGATAATGATCTCGAATCCCGAGACGGGTCAACAGAAGGCCAGGGATATCAGCGCGATGATGATGTTCGAAGGGGATGGAGCACTGAAAAAGATCAGGGTCCTCAGCGGAGGAGAGAAAAGCAGGGTGATGCTCGGCAAGATAATAGCGACTCCGGTCAATCTGCTTATTCTCGATGAACCTACCAACCATCTGGACATGGAATCATGCGACGCGCTGCTCGAGGCGCTGATAGATTTCAAGGGCGCGGTAATTATGGTGACGCATAACGAGATGTTTCTGCATGGTCTCGCCGAAAGGCTCATCGTATTCCAGGGATCATGCGCCGGTCTATTCGAGGGTTCGTATGAGCGTTTCCTTGAAACAAGAGGGTGGGAGGAAGAACGGGTGCCGCCCTTGCCGGAAGGGGAAGAAAAAAAACAGAGGACATCCGAATCGAGGAAAGAGATCAGGCAGAAGAGGCAGGAGATAAACAGGGAAAAGAACAGGATATTAAAGCCGCTGGAAAGGCTCTTCGATGAGCTGGAAAAGAGGATCATAGAGGCTGAAGCGCGGATGGAAGATTATCATTCCGAGATCGCCAGCGCTTCGCGCGAGGGGGAAGCTGAAGCAATTGCCGCGATCTCAAGAAATATTCACAGGTGCAGGACCGAGATCGATGAATCGTTCGACAGGCTTGAATCTGTCAGCGTCGAGCTGGAAAAGCAGAGGGAATTTTTCAGGCGGTCGCTGGAAAAGCTTGACGACCAGGCGCGGTAACAGTGAGAGGAAAGAAACACCATAACGTCTATGTCATCGAACTGAGCGATGAAATACTCAGGGATGAGAAGTTCAGTAATGAAAACCCCGGGCATAAAGAGGGGATGAAGTGCCTCTATGTAGGCATGACCGGACTCGATCCCGAAAAAAGATTTGAGAACCACCTTGCCGGTTACAAATCGAACCGGTATGTGCGCCGGTTCGGAATAAGACTTTGCCCGCTCCTCTACGAAGAATATAATCCTCTGTCATATCGCGACGCCTGCGAAATGGAGATCGAGCTGGCCCGGATACTCCGGCGCAAGGGATACGGCGTCTGGCAGAAGTGATATGGTCAGGCAAACCTTTCTTGAGGTCAGTGATCAAGAGGATTGAATTATTTCCGCAAATATGATACTATTTCTCAAGTGATATCAATTATCATTTATATATTACCGTCATGCCGGATGTTTCCGCGTAATTGCAATAAAAGGATGATCCGACTGGAGATGATTCAAGTGAAAAAGCTATGTTTCTCCGATTCACTTTTCGCGGCAAGGATTGGACTTGCCCTTGTGATATTATTCATCGTGGTCTCGATGGTCACTCCAGGATCGGAACTTCAAGCCCGAAATCCGATCAGAAAGACCTTCTTTTCGACCTATCCCGCGGCGGAAGGAACGGCGCTCGACAATCTGCCCAGTAACAGCGGACATTGCGGGGTCTGCCACTTTGATTTCGGGGGGGGAGGGCAGAGGAATCCGTATGGACTGGCTGTCGAGATCGGTCTTAATAACGGTTTGAGCAATGAGGAGGCAATTCTTGCCGCCCATAATCTTGATTCGGATTCCGACGGGTACAAAAACTATATAGAAGCTGGCGATATAGTCAATTTTTCAAATACACCGACATTCCCGGGTCTGTACGAAGGAAACAGGAACAACGTACTGAATGTGGATATCGCCGATATCATACCCTATCTGACCCCGTCGGGAGCTACCGATACGATATCTCCGTCGGTAGACTTGATTGATCCGGATGGTGCCGAGGTGATGCAGGCAGGATCATATTATTCGGTTAATTTTACCGCCGATGACCCAAGTGGAATATCGCATATCAATATCTATCATTCCGACGACGGTGGTACGACTTTCGTTCCTGTCGGAAGCAATGAACCCACGGGAACAGGGTTCTCCTGGTTTGTGCCGAACTATCCGGGGATATCGAACAGGATAAAGGTCGAAGCCTTTGACAACGCGGGAAATCGGGGTTCGGATTTCAGCCTTGGAGATTTTTCCATAACCGCGACTCCGGCAGGGTATGTCCCATCGACCCTCAGGGATATGGAGATGCCCGGCACGCAGCCTCACGAGGGAGCTATACTGGAAGATCCCGATATCTCATGCGCCACATGCCATGGCAATTACGATCCGGAAGCTGAACCGTGGTACAACTGGAGGGGAAGCATGATGGGCCAGGCTGCCCGTGATCCCCTCTTCCTCGCCTGCATGACGGTTGCTGAACAGGACGCGCCTTCGGTCGGCGACCTTTGTATCAGGTGTCATTTCCCCGGAGGCTGGCAGGAGGGCAGATCGGTCGATACAAGCGGCGAGATGTTGACTGTCAGGGACAGGCATGGAGTCCATTGCGATTTCTGCCACCGGATAGTCGACTTCGATTATAAAGAGGGTGTCAGTCCTCAGGCGGATGTCGGAGTCCTCGCGACTGTCGACCCGCTACCTCTGCAATACGGTAATGGCCAGTTCATCAATGATCCCGGTCCGGTCAAGAGAGGTCCATATTCAGATGCCGAGGCGAGTCATGATTTCGTCGAGTCGCCGATACACAGATCCGGGGACCTGTGCGGTACATGCCATGATGTAAGCAGCCCCGTTTTCACTCAAACCTCGTCAGATGATTATACGCCATCCGGATTCGATGAAAAACACCCGGATATGTCGATCAGGAATATGATGCCGATCGAGAGGACCTACAGTGAATGGAAAATGAGTGAATATGCTTCATCCGGAGTCTTTGCTCCCCAGTTCGCCGGCAATAAACCTGATGGGATAGTCTCTTCATGCCAGGATTGCCATATGAGGGATGTCTACGCGAAAGGGGCTAACCAGACCGGCGTCAACGACAGGGCAGACCTGGCGCTTCATGATCTCACGGGAGGGAACACTTTTATTCCGAAGATGATTTCTGATTATTTCCCCGACGAGGTAGACGCAGCCCAGCTCAATGACGCGGTGACCAGAGCGCGATCGATGCTTGAAAAAGCCGCGACTCTTGAAGTAATCCCGGAAGATTTCGGTATTTCGGTTAAGGTGACGAATGAGACCGCTCACAAGTTACCTTCGGGATATCCCGAGGGAAGAAGGATCTGGATCAATATCAAGGCGCTCGACGTGACTGGTCAGACCATTTATGAATCAGGCAGATACGACTATGCTGAAGCTCTTTTGATTGAAGATCCCAGGATCAAGATCTATGAGATACATCCAGGGCTCAGTCCATCACTCGCTTCTGCTCTTGGCCTTCCGGAAGGGAAATCGTTCCATTTTGTCCTTAATGACACCATCTACAGCGATAACAGGATCCCTCCGAGGGGTTTCACGAATACCGCGTTCGAGGAAATACAATCTCCGGCGGTAGCCTGTCAATATGAGGACGGGCAGTACTGGGATATTACTCCCTACAACCTGCCTCTCGAGAGCGATTCGGTCATAGTGACTCTTTTCTACCAGACAACCACAAGGGAATACGTCGAGTTTCTTCGTGACGAGAATGTGACGAACAGCACGGGCCAGGATCTCTATAATTCATGGGTCGAGCATGGCAAATCGGCTCCCGAAAAGATGGCTTCGATAAGAGCTTCCGTCAACGTCACCCTTACCGGTGACGATGATAATCCGCCTCTGGTCTTCGGAATGGATCAGAACTATCCGAATCCTTTCAATCCGGCCACCGTAATTGGATATTCAGTCGCTGAACAGACCCACGTGACAATCGCGGTCTTTGACGTGAAGGGGCAAAGGGTCCGGACGCTTGTGGACAGCGAGCACGAACCATCCAGATACACGGCAAAATGGGATGGGAAGAATGAAAGCGGGAGCGATGTCTCATCAGGGATATATTTCATAAAGTACAGGGCGGGAGATCATCTATTCACTCGAAAAGCTGTTCTCTTGAGGTAGAACATTTTCCGGCAGCATCAAATATTATCGATAAGATCGGGAAGCAGTCTCTGTCCTGTATCGTCCGATTGACCCGCAGCCTGATAATATGGTAGAATGGTAGATGAATCGACCCTGGATACAATTCGAATAAAGATGGTTCCGGAGGATTTTCATGATCAGGCGCGGCGTGTTATTTATCAATCTCGTCATTTCGGTCTCGATCATACTGATCGCCGGGTGTGAGAATGGTACCGGCCTGGTCGATACCGTAGAAATACCGGTCACGGAAGATCTTCCTGGTTCCGTCCTTATCGATACGGTGAGTATATTCAGCGGCAACGGAGTATGCGGCGGGATCGATTCTCTTGTCTCAGTCAGAGCGGCATGCGGGCAGGCCTTTATCAGCGCTCTTATCGGAGGAGGCAGCGATTCGGTGAGCTGTTCCTGTGAGAAGGCTGGAGATCCAGATTCTCCCTCCCTTGCGATAACGACGCATTCCCGTGAAGACAGTACCGCTGAATTTTTGACATATTTCGAGCTCCCCGCAGGATTTACAGATGTCCATCTGATACTCTCAGTCATTGCCGATGACGCGGCCCAGATCTTCCTGAACGGCATCTTTATCGATCAGATCGATCTTTACTCCCCGTCTGAGCCGGGTGTGAGGGAGATATGGGAATTTGATATCGACGACGAAGATCTCTTTGCCGAAGGTATCAATACTCTTCTTTTCAAGGTGATGAATACCGGAACCGGCTATTACGGTGTCCCTGCCGCGCGGGCCGATTCCTCAGATTGCATGTACCTAGAGTTCTGGGGAGTCTATACCAGTCATGTCGAGGACAGTTGCCATGTTGTAATTGATATCAAGCCTGGCAGCGACAGAAATCCGGTAAATTGCAAAAAGATGAATGGGGTGATCCCGGTCGCGATACTTTCAACCGGGTGTTTTGACGCCACCGAGGTCAATCATACGACAGTGAAATTCGGCCCTCTCGGAGCTAGTGAAGAACATTTCAACAAGTACGGGATGAAACGCCATGAGGAAGATGTCGATCTTGACGGAGACATCGATCTCGTTTTTCATTTCCGGGGATACAAGACAGGCATAGCGTACGGAGACACGATCGCGACCCTTTCCGGATGGACATACGGCGGAGTTTATTTTGAAGCCTCCGACAGGATCATAACGGTGCCGTGGCATCTCGATGGCGGTGATTCTACGTGGTGCGATAAATAGATGACGATTCTGACAGTTGAGTATAAAGCGGGCAGATGTTATTATGCATCTGCCCTTTTTTTCTTGGATCGTAAGGAGCGCACTTTTGTAGGGTGTCATATCGAAAGGACGAATGAGAATGAGATCGAGAAAGTCATTTTTGGCTGTTTGTATGCTCCTTATTCTTGCGGCGGCGATATCACAGTCCGTAGCAGGAGAAGACAGAGCGCGGGCTGAAAATACAGGCAGGTTTTCCGAAGATGACAGGCCGATTGTCGCCGGCGTCTATTGCGGGCAGGGCGCAAGCGAACTCTGCGTGATCGAGACGGTTGAGGCTTTGCGGATCGATCCGGGTATAAAGGTCTTAACGGTAGACCCTAAGGAGATCGTTTCGGGGATCCTCGACGGCATCGATGTCATAGTATTCCCGGGGGGGAGCGGAAGCAGGCAGAGTAACAGCATAGGCCCGCTCTCGCATGACCGGATCAGGGAATTTGTGATCAGCCGGGGAAAGGGAGCGGTGGGCATCTGCGCGGGGGGATATCTTCTTTCAGATTCAAAAGGATATCCGTCTCTTTCGCTGATCGGAGCCGATACTGTCGACAGGGAGCATGACAAGCGCGGAAGCGCCCTGGTAAGGGTGTCGTTTACGGGGGAGGGGCTCTCTGTATTTCCAGAGATGTGCGGTTCCCGGTCAGGATTTATCCAGTATCATGACGGTCCCCTTTTCGTCGTATCGCCCGAAAGCGATGCGGGAAAGTTCACCACCCTGGCGGTAAACGAAAGCGATGTGCATCATACCGGAGGCGCGCCTTCAGGTATTACCGCGGGAAAAGCGTTTCTCATCTGCGCTGAATCGGGGAAGGGAAGAGTCTTTGCCTGCGCCGGACATCCCGAATCGACACCCGGGATGAGATGGATCGTCCCGAGGATGGCAAGGTGGGCTGCCCGCCGCGAGCTTATTCCCTATTCTCCCGATGTGGTCAGGGTGTCTCTGAATGATCGCGAGATCATGCACGACGATGAAGTGGAGATGGAGCTTTTCTGGAAGCTGTTCGCCGGATCTCCCCGAGCAAGGATCGACGCTCTCGGAAGTCTCGTCGAAAAACGGTATCGCAACGGCATAAGATGGGCTGTCGGGATGCTTAGAGACAGGTCACCGGAGGTAAGAGCCCTCGCGGCTAAGACCCTTGCTGAAGAGGAATATACCGCGGCGACAGGGGATATCAGGCTGGCTATCGATTCAGAGAACGATCTCACCACAAGAAAGGAGCTTGAATCGGCCCTGGAACGTCTTGAAAAGATGGTCGATCACTGATCGGCCCTGAAGAGGAATTCTCATTGGGCTGTCCGCCCTTTTCATTTTCCAGCTTCGCGGATTCGCTTTTTTGATCACGGATTATTATAGTATGGTATGAGTGAGTAGAGGTGACGGTATATTCAACTTCCCGGGAGGTAACGGCAACATGAAGAAGGTCTTTTTATTCCTGATCACCATAATCGTTCTGGTGCCGGCGGCAGGCACCCCTTCATATTCCTGTACTAATTTTCTTATAACTGCCGGGGCGTCTACAGACGGCTCAACAATGATTTCGTACGCCGCCGACGCTCATGTCCTGTACGGCGAATTATATTACTGGCCCGCCCGCGATCATATTCCAGGGACGATGATGAATATATACGAGTGGGATACCGGGAAATTCCTCGGACAGATCCCCCAGGTCGAACACACCTATTCGGTGGTCGGATTCATGAACGAGCACCAGGTCTCTATAGGGGAGACGACATGGGGCGGAAGGTCGGAGCTTCGTGACAGCACAGCGGTAATAGATTACGGAAGCCTGATGTTTCTCGCTCTCCAGCGGGCAAGTACAGCCCGTGAGGCTATAGAAGTCATGACGAGCCTTGTCGCGAAATACGGCTATGCCAGCTCGGGCGAGTCTTTTTCGATATGCGATCCCAAAGAGGTCTGGTTCATGGACCTTATCGGCAAGGTGGCCGGTAACAGTGGAGCGGTCTGGGTCGCCAGAAAAGTCCCTGATGGATATATATCGGCGCATGCCAACCAGGCGAGGATCAGGCAGTTTCCACTGAAAGACAAAAAGAACTGCCTTTACGCCCCCGATGTGATCGACTTTGCCCGGGAAATGGGTTATTACGAAGGGTCCGACAAGGATTTCAGCTTCACCGACGCCTACGCGCCTCTCGATTACGGCGCGCTGCGATTCTGCGAAGCGCGGGTTTACGCGATGTTCAACCGCGCCGCGCCATCGATGAACCTTTCGATCGACTATGTCAAGGGAGTGGCCGGAGCCGAACCTATGCCTCTCTGGATAAAACCTGACAGGAAGATATCGGTCCACGATATGATGGAATTCATGCGCGATCATTTTGAAGGGACAGAATTTGACATGACGAAAGATGTCGGCGGCGGGCCATACTCGTGTCCGTACAGGTGGAGGCCTCTTACCTGGAAAGTGGACGATGTCGAATATCTCAACGAAAGGGCGACATCGACCCAGCAGACGGGATTCTCATTCATAACACAGGCCAGATCCTGGATGCCGGGACCGGTTGGCGGAGTGATCTGGTTCGGAGTCGATGACACCTACAGCACAGTCTATAATCCGATCTATTGCGGAATAAACAGGATCCCCCGATCGTACGCCGTTGGAACAGCTGATTTTAACAATTTTTCGTGGGATTCAGCGTTCTGGGTGTTCAACTGGGTCTCGAATTACGCCTACTCGCGCTACAGCGAGATCATCCCCGATATACAGGTCGTCCAGAGGGACCTGGAAGGGAAGTATCTGGCAGACCAGAAAAGGATAGACGAATCTGCTCTCACCCTCTACGAGCAGTCTCCAGGACTGGCGATAGATTATCTCACCGATTATTCATGTTCAGCAGCCGATGGCACCGTAAAGCGCTGGCGCAAACTCGGTGAGGAACTTCTTGTAAAATATATGGACGGAAACCTCAAGGACGAGCTGGGAAATGTCAGCCATCCGGGGTATCCCGAATCGTGGTACAGGAAGGTCGTCGATGAAACGGGAGACCACCTGAGGTATCTTGAACTTGAAAAGGGCGAATGATCCGGAGTAGCTGGATTGTTGAGCCATCATCCGACCTTGATTGCCGGAGCAGTTCGAGGTAAGAAGGCGGAGAGAAAAAATAACGGGTCGGGATATGACTCCCGGCCCGTTATTTTATTAAGAGCGCTCTGGCGCTTGGCTACGCCGCTTTTCTTTCAGCGGCGGCATTGTCACGGGCGATCTCCTTTCGCCGCATCCTTTTGAATATCTTCATCGTCTCGAATATCACAAGATAAACGACCGCGGCTCCAAGGATGTAGATCCAGTCGACGACTCCTGGTCCTTTGAACTGGAGGAAGTCCTGGACGATCGGCGTATAGATGACAGTCAGCGTGATGACGATCGAACCGAGGATGGAATAGAGGAGTATCCTGTTGGAGAAGAAATTCTTCGAGAAGATCGACCTCGATTCGTCACGGCGTGACAATATATTGACGAACTGGCAGAAGGCGATTGTCAGGTAGGCTATTGTCGTCGCCGTCGGGTAGAGGAGCGATCCGGGAGCGTCGACAGAAAAAACCGTTCCACTCCTGGACATGAAGAGCGCGTAGTTCACGAACGAAAGGGCGCCTATCGCCAGTCCGAAAAGAACAACCTCGAGAAAAGACCATTTTCCTACTATATGTTCCGATTGGTTGCGTGGAGGCCTTCTCATGATATCCTCGGTCGGAGGATCATAGGTAAGAAAGGTCAGGGGCATTATCTCGGCGAGAAGGTCTATCGCGAGGATCTGGATGGCGAGGATCGGGATCGCCCAGCCCCGCATGCTTACCGCTGCGAGTCCGAGAAGGACTACAAAGAGTTCGGCAAGGTTCGTCGTCAGCGAGGCAAGGACTGTTTTTTTCAGGTTCCTGTAAATAGTCCTCCCTTCGCGGACAGCTTCGACAAGGGTGGGAAAACTGTCGTCAAGCAGGACAAGTTCCGACGCCTCCTTTGCCACATCAGTGCCGATCCTTCCCATCGCGACTCCGATATCGGCTTTCTTGAGCGCCGGAGCGTCGTTCACTCCGTCTCCGGTAACGGCCACGACTTCACCGTTATCCTCGAGAAGGCTGACGATCCTAAGCTTGTCTTCCGGATCGACCCGGGAAAATATGATCGAATTGTGTTCGGTCATCAGGACAGCCAGCTGCTCATCGGAGATCTGCTTCAGCTCACTCCCTGTTATCGTAGGCGATTTATCGCCTGAACCGGACAGGCCTATCTGGTCGCCGATCGCCTGGGCCGTTATCGCGTGGTCGCCAGTCATGATGAAAGTCCTGATTCCAGCGTCATGGCAGAGGGTGAATGCTTCCCTGACACCATCGCGGGGAGGATCGATCATCCCTGTAAGGCCGAGAAATATAACATCCTTTTCGGCCTCTTCCATCGTGTAGTCGCGGCCATCGGAGTCGAGGGGTCGATAGGCTATGGCGAGAACGCGCAGCGCCTCCCTGGAAAACTGTTCGTAAACCGCGATTATCGTCTTTCTGTCTTCGTCTGTGATCGGTACGGCTTTTCCTCCGCGATATATGAAGCGGCTGATTAAAAGGATGCTGTCCGGCGCGCCTTTCATCGCGAGCTGCAATTTATCCCCGAACTGGCGCACCGAGTTCATCCTTTTTCGCTCTGAATCAAAAGGGAATTCCTGGAGTTCGGGGTTTTCCTCGTCCTCTGTCGGGGAGCGGGTGCCGAGTTTCGTCGACATCGTAACGAGGGCCGCTTCTGTCGGATCGCCCACCGGGTACCATCCCGGGTGGTCATCGTCAGGCTGGTGGATCTCGGCGTTCGATGCCATCGTTGCCGCGTCCATCATTATCTCTATCGCGTCGACTTCAGATTGATCGAGGTCCTTTCCCGAGTCATCCTGGATGTGGCCTTCCGGTTTATAACCGGTGCCGGTCATCTTGAACTGCCTGCCCTCGAACCAGATCTTTGTCACTGTCATCTCGTTCTTCGTCAACGTACCAGTCTTGTCGGTGCTTATCACGCTGGTCGATCCGAGTGTCTCGACCGACGGAAGGTTTTTGACAACAGCGTTCAGATCGGCCAGGCGCTTGCTCGTCGTGGAAAGGGCGACAGTCACCTGGGCCGGAAGCGCCTGTGGAACCATAGCGACAGCGATGCCGAGGGCGTAGATCATGCTCGTCAGAAAACTGAATCCCTGCCACATCGCCACTCCGAAGAGGATCGAGCTTATGACAACGACTGTAATCGTAAGGAGCCTAGCCAGGCCGGTAAACTCGCGTTCAAGAGGAGAGGGCAGATCTTCCGTAGCTTCCGTCATACCGGCGATCTTTCCCATCTCGGTATTCATTCCCGTCCTGACTACAATACCCTTGGCGCTTCCCGATGTGACGGTCGTTCCCGTAAACGCCATATTCTCACGGTCCCCGATCACTGATTCGGCCGCGATTGCTTTCGTTGTCTTGCCGACAGGCATCGATTCGCCGGTCAGGGCGAATTCCTCGGTCCGCATGTCGAATGATTCGAATATTCGAACGTCAGCGGGTATCTTGTCCCCCGCTTCGAGCTGAATGATATCCCCGGGGACGAGCCGGTCCTGCGGCAGTTCAGCGAACTCGCCGCCGCGTATCACTTTGGCGGGAGAGTCTATAAGGTTCCTGAGGCTCTCCAGTATTCTTGTCACCTTGTACTCCTGGGCGAAACCGATCCCGGCATTTATAAGGACTATGATCACCATGACTGTGGCGTCGCGGTAGCTGCCTATTGCGAAAGAGATCGCCGCCGCAACGATAAGGACAATGACAAGCAGGTCCCTGAACTGGGAAAGGAATAGAAGCCATTTCGGCATGCCGATATCGGCGGTGAGTTCGTTCGGTCCGTATTCAGCGAGCCGGCTATCCGCCTCACCGCCATCCAGGCCCTTTTCCGTCGTTCCCAGAGAGGTGAAGACTTCACTTGTTTTCATGCGATAATATTCAACTTTTTCCATGACATTACGCTCCTCGTTGAGGGTACGTTACCGGATAAGTTGTATTTAGTCAACCAGTGAGAACTTTAGCGATGGGATGAGATAAAAATATAAAAAGACAATCGAATATCTTTGTAACTGAAATTCCCTTGACTTGGCTGCGTCTGCTGATAAGATAGGCCGCAGAACTCAATTTTGTAACAAGGGGGGCAAAATGCGTGATCTGAAACGATTATGCCGGCTTGTGTTGATCGTGTGCGTTCTGACCGCGATGATTCCGGGCCTGTCAAGGGCAGGAGAGAAGGCGGGCTCGATAGGATTGTACATCTATGAGAATATCGAGGGAGCGCATACCGTATCGTCGACTGCCGGAACCGAACTGACCAATACGCTTCTCGGGTCGTTCAGGAAAGTCTCTGTCATCGACAAAGTACCGCTCGAATCGAATGAGACGGTGAGGATTCTCGACGAGATGACTAAAGACAGAAAGGTGACTGTGACCTCGATCCACACCTGGTTGTCCGGAGGAGTGATCTCATCGCCTACCCTGACATTTGCCGATGACGCGATCAAGTTCAAGGACCTTACCTGGCATATAGACCACGAAAAGATTATCAAGGATGCCACTGAAAGGGGACTCGACAAGGTGCTCTTCGGCGATTTTTCGGGATACATAGCCGATACGAATTCGAGCAATCGAAAACTCGGATCTGTAACGGTCGTGGCGAATCTCAGACTGATGACGGTAAAGGGAGAATCAGTCGAGTGGGCGAAGACTTACAGGTCGGTGACGGCGGGGTTCGATCCGCGCGTCACTTTTGATGAAGCAGTCGTCAATATCTGTAAGGCGATAGCTGATGACCTCAGCGGTGAATTTTAATCTATCGATATGGAGGAGTTTGATGAATAAATTTTCCAGAACCGTCATTCCGGCTCTCATGCTCGCGGTCTTTTTCCTGACGGGGTGTTCAGGATCCTCGCGTTACGTGGGAACCGACCAGGTCGACGATATGACCAGGGGGGTAAGCGACACTGACGTAAAGCTGCTTGCCAACTCGATAATAGAGGAGCTTCTCGCGTCGCCTTTTATAGAGCGCTATAACAAGCCGGTCACGATCTCTCTTCTTCCCATAGTCAACAGCACATCGGAATACGTGAACACCGACGCGCTGTTCGGCGAGAAGATCATGGAAGCGATAATCAACAGCGGGGCCGGCACGTTCGAATTCGTCGACAGGGCGCTTCTCGATGAGACGATCAAGGAAGCGCAGCTTGCCGCCGACGGGCTTGTCTCGCAGAACGAGGCGACAAAACTCGGACGCGCCGCCGGAGTGACCCTTCTTATGACAGGCGAACTGACATCGATAAGGACGAACACGAGAAGCGTCGACCAGAGGTATTACAAGCTTTCGCTCCGCCTTGTCGATACGGAACGGAATACCGTTGTATGGATCGCGAACGAGGATATTAGAAAGAGTTCTAAAAAGGGCTGGATGCAGTAATTTTCGAAAGGGTTTGATTTGAAAAAGATAAACATTCTATGCCTTATCGCTTTGAGTGGATTTCTTTTCGGATGCGCTGCTCCATATTCCCAGGCTCAGTTCAAGTATTTCAAAGGGGATCCGGTCGGGGCCGAAGAGATACTTACTCCGCTCGTCGAAAAGGAAGTAGAGAAGTCTGGAAGAAACCAGAACCTCTACCTGTGGGACCTTGGCGTATACAGGTTTTTTCAGGGCAATTATGACGGAGCGATTGAGAGTTTCAAGGCGAGCGTCGTCGATGCCGATATGCTGCACAGCGCCGGCGAGACTGCGGGAGCGGCTTTAACGAGCGCGTCGTCGCAGAGATACGCCGGGGATCCGATCGAGGTGTCTATCGCCTACTTCTACCTGGGGCTCTCTTACTATATGATCGGGGACTACCAGAACGCCCTGGTGGGGTTTCGAAGAAGCCTCGAAGAGGATATAAGCAAGGATATGGCGAGGCAGGGAGATATAGGTATCACCAATTACCTTATGGGTGAGGCTTTCTTTCGCACAGGCAGGTACGACGACGCGGCGGTCGCTTTCAAAAGGGCGGCCGATTACAAAAAAAGCCTTCTTCCCGCTTACGCGGGGATGTACCAGTCGAACGTGCTTCTTAACCGGACCTCGGACCTGGGGTTGATCGAGGAGCAGATCGTCAGCCTGGGAGGGCAGCGGTATTTTGACAGCGTGAAAGAGACGGGCGGCAGTGGCCTGACGCTGATCATGATGGCCGGCAGGGCGTCAAAGGTGAGCGCAGATGGCTTCATCGGAGCTTTCAGAAAAAGGGATGAGTTCAAGCAGCCCTCTTCCGATTGGAAGATCAGGATAGACAAGGGCCGGGGTCAGTTTGACCTTTATCTCACCGACAAGATGCACGATCATTTCAAGGACCAGGGCGGCGCGGGGGATGAAGCTAAAAAACAGATGACAAGAGCGATGGTCTCCCAGGGGATGAAGGCGGTTCCATGTCTTTCCGCCTTTGCTCCAAGCACCGATGCCGATCTGAGATACTGGGTGACCGTTCCGGGGGCTTTCCATGTCGCGTACATGCCAGTCATGCCGGGGAGCTATTCTATCGCCGTTTCCGGGGTCGACCAGAAGTGGTGCTATCCAGGTACGGGAGACCTCTGGGAAGGGATAGAAGTGAAGGATATTACGAGGACTCTCCTGGTGATGAACTCATTCGGATCTGTCAGCGCGGTACGGATAAAGGAACCTGTAGTTGGGGAAGAACAGTAAGGAGGACTCGATGAAGAGAATAACGGTAAGGGGGCTGTTGCTTGCGGCGTCTCTCTCGATGGTCTTATACGCAGTCGGCGCCTTCTCGGGGTGCGCTCCGGCGCGGCCGAGGCCAGAGGACCACAATGACGTACTTGATTCCGAGACGGTGGTGATGCTCGATACATGGGTGACGACGCAGCTGTCGCGGCAGAAGGAATGGGTCGAGGACAAGAACGGATTCATCGAGCCGCATATCATCCTGAGGAACAAGGGGGGCAAAACGCTCCAGATAGAGATACGGACCTATTTCAAGGACAAGTACGGCGGTACGATCGAGACAGCGGCCGATACGTGGACTCCGGCGACGATAAATCCTCATGAGGATTTTCATTATCACCGCCTCTGCCTGAAGAAGGAGGGCGTGGGATATCAGTTCCATATAAGACTGGGTAAGGAAAAGAGATAGTCGACTTCAACGGAAGGAATCGGTCATGGTGACAAAAAAATTCTTCGCCGCGCTGGCCTTCTGCCTTCTGGCAGCGCTGCCTTTCAGCCCTCTTCAGGCGCAGGTCCACTTCGACATAGGCGGCGGGATCGCCGCGCCGACCGGCGATCTTAACGATTACTGGGGGATGGGACCGGCTTTGTCCGGAACGATCCTCTTTCCCGCTACTCCATTCATCAGCGTCGGAGCCAATATCGGATTCTCCAAAATGGGGTTCGATCACGAGGCATTTCTTGATGCTATGGACGCGCCGCCGGATATCGACCTCTCGGGGGGAGACCTTTCGGTCATCAGCGCATGCGGAGAGATAAGGCTCCACGCCGGAGCGATGGAAAAGGCGTATGTTTTCGGAGGAGCGGGACTGGGGCTTTTTCATTACAGCCTATCAGATCTCACAGACGGTGAAGATTCGTTGACGTTCGAGAGCGAGAACAAGCTGGGCGGATATATCCACGCGGGCGTAGCGATGCCGATCACTCCGATAATGAAGATAGGAGTAAGGGGTCAGATGAATTTCTTCAGCAACGGTAGCGACAGTGATGACGACGAAGGCTTCGAAGATACTTCTTCCACGAATAATTATTTCAGCTTGATGGGAGTCCTGATAATAGGACTCGATTGACGGCCTGGATCTCTCTTCCCGCCGGCTGCCGAGGTGACGGAAGGGATATATGAAGATATAAATAGCCTGCCGGTCAGTCTCCATGGCTTTCCGGCAGGTCCTTTTTTAACGAGAGTCCAGTGAAATACCGCCTGCCGACGATCCTGTTGTATCTTCCGGCCGAATCGACAGAACCTTTTATGTTGCCGGCGTACCAGGTCGAACCGATGGCTGTAAGAAATCCTCCAAGGAAATATTCCTCATGGTCGAATGCCTGTATCGAAGCGGCGATAAAGAGGGAATTTACCAGCAGCGAAGCGAAGGCGCTTCTTTTGTGCCCGGCGTATAAATATCCCGCTCCTGGAACAATTGCCAGGAAACCGGCGACCGCCGGGCTTTTTGAGCCGGCGGCAAGGGCGCTCTCGCATACCCCGGTATTGTATACCGAGCTATCGTGATAAAGATCTGAGGGTGGGACCCGCAGGAAAGATCCCGCCGCCTCTTTCCAGTCCATCTCGGCGGCATACGCCATGCCGGCGAAGAAGAACCTTCCCTCGCCGTCATACTCGCCCAGTATCTCAAGAGCCTCCCTGGTCCTGGCGCCGAGGATCAGGGAGTGGAAGAGGAGGTCTCTGTCCTCATTGCTGCCGGAAGAGAGGATCTCCCTTCTGATCGCGAAGAGCCAGTCACCGGCCCTGATGAAATCGCTGCCGAGGTAATACGCCCTGCCGATACCGACAGATGCTTTCAATGAGAGATCGGAGGATCGGTCACTAAGAAGATGGATCGTTCTGTAATATTCCGTTATCGCTCTGTAATATTCCCCCCTGCCCAGAAGAAAATCACCGAAAGCGAGGATCCTGGCCGCTTCATATTCACCGCTTCGTTCGAGAGAAGCTTTGTTTTCCGTAATTTCGGCATCCCCGGCGTAAAGACCGGTCGAGAGAATGGCCAGGCATAGAAAAAGGAGATATCCTCCGGCGAACCTTCGCCTAACGGGGCGGATCATAGAACGACACCCCCCCCGGCGTCAGGATCAGGTCGTAATAGGCCGGTTCATTTCCGCATCTTAAAAGCCGGTCAGCCGTAGAGACCATACCGCGGATAAGCCCTTTTTCCGACAGCGCGATCCTTGAATAGGCCGAACAGCTTGGATACATCGGGCATCGTCCTCCCCGCGCCGGGCTTATCAGCATCTGGTATCCGGTAAAGAGCAGGCCTGCCGGCGTCGAGCCACTGTCGCTCGTAACGCGGCGGCAATTCTCGATCCGGCCGGAGTCCTCGAGAGGGTCGACCGGAGCGTTCATCGGGCCGTTTTGAACCTGAGCGGACAAAAAGAGATTGGAAATGAGGATCGCGCAGATAAAATCCATTTTCGGCACCTTTTAAAGGAATCGATAGAAGTCGATCCAAATTATCAGTTTGTGCCGCGCCAGTCAAGAGATGATGAGCACCTCGATGAGGCGATTAATCCCGATGAGAAGTGATGTTCGATCTTTTTCCGACCCGGCGGCGCGAATCCCAGCCGACACCGGGGTTTTTCGTAGCGGAAGCCGGTATTAATAATGATGTAACCTGGTGAAAAGATTTAAATTACGATAAGGTGTAATTTACTTATTCAGATATATCGAAATAATTTGACAACAGATATTATGACCTGTATTGTTAACAGGTGAAAATAAATATCATTACTCAAGCAGTATCAAAAGTTTGCTGCCGGAGCGTTTTCTAGAATGGGAGGGTACAATTGAAAGGCCGGGTACTAGTAATCGATGATGAGGCCGAGATCAGACGGAACCTGACCGTAGGCCTGACGCAGGAAGGATTCAGCGTAGTCACATGCCCTGACGGGATCTCAGCCATTCATGAGCTTAACTCTTCCAGGGACAAGGGAATAACATATGATTATCTGGTAACCGATATCTTCATGCCTGATATAGACGGACTGAAGATCCTCAAGGTGATCAAGATCCAGTATCCCGAACTCCCCGTTCTCGTTATAACGGGGTTTGGAGATGAATCTCTTGAGGCGACCGCCCTTTCCGAGGAGAATACAGGTTATCTAAACAAACCGTTCGAGATACCTGATCTTGTCGAAGCCCTCGAAGAACTCTCTCCCGGTTCGACCGACGCGGGAAACGCCGGTACTGCCGAAGAGATCGAACCGGATATGCGCGAGTCGATGAGCGCTTACCTGACGATAAGGATAACCGATCCGGACAGAAGCATGGAGATCTTCAATGAACTCTACCAGATGGAGGGCGTCCAGCGATGTGAAGCGGTAAGGGGAGAATTCGATATAATAGTGCTTCTTCAGACCACTTCCGTTGAAAAGATCAAGGCGCTTCACGAGAAGATCGGCAGGATCGAAGGGATCGAGGTCGCCTCTCTCGCTGAAGTCGAAAGGCCCAAACTCGACAGGGATATCGATGAATTCGTAAAGATATATTCTGACGCGGTAAAGCAGCCCGGCCAGGTGACGTCGGGAAAACAACCGGGTACGACGAGCTATATCATCGTGGATATAGACAAGAACGCGATCCAGCAGATTTTCACGACGGTATTCTTTATCGATGAAGTGGTCTTCTGCGATGTGATCGAAGACGGTTCGAAACTTGTCGGTATGATCACGGGCGGGTCGATGGGCAGGACGCCGAAAGTCATAGCGAAACTGAGCGAGATAGACGGAGTCCTCAGGGTGCGTGAAGCGAAGATCATCAAGCTGGTCGAGTAGACAGGACAGAGGGATCAAATTGACTGGACAGAGAGAAGATAATTTCAGTTACCGCCTGTGGCGCTATGATGGGGAACCGGGAGAGCTAATTCCGTTGCTTCAATCGGCCCAGGATCATTTCGGATATATTCCGCGCAAGGCGATAAGTTATATCTCCGGCGTGACAGGTATCCCCGAGTCGGAGATATACGGAGTGATCACCTTTTACAGCCAGTTCAGACTGCAGCCGATGGGCAAGTACGTGATCAAGGCGTGCGCCGGGACAGCGTGTCACGTGTCAAACTCGAAGATGATAATCGAGACAATCGAGGACGAGCTCGGGATAGAAGTGGGTGGCACTACCGGTGACGGCTTGTTTACCCTTAATACCGTTGCCTGCATCGGTTGCTGTTCGCTCGCTCCGGTGATCATGATCAATGACGATACTCACGGGCGACTGACCCCCGCCTCGTTGAGAAAATTGCTGAGAAGCTACAAGCGCAGGGAAAAATCACCCCGGGGCGATGAATCGGCAGCGTGATCGCACCGGCAGAGGATATATTCGAGGTGGACTGGTGCATCTTCTACAAAATCATGGAGTCAGTAAATGAAGAAAGTGATCGTGGGGATGGGCACGTGCGGCCTGTCCGCGGGAGCCCGGCAGACGTATGACAGGTTCAATGAACTGCTCTCAGACGCTCCGGGAAAGTTCGAGCTTGCCCAGACGAGTTGCATCGGGATGTGCTACAGAGAGCCTCTCGTCGAGATAAGGGAGGGGGAAGAAAGGGTACTTTACGGAGAGGTCACTCCCGAACTGGTCGATGAGATCTATGAGAGACATATAATAAAAGGTGAACTCCTTGAGGAACATATCGCCCTCAGGCTTGGCAAAGGATCTGCCGTCGAGGGATCGGAAACCGAATTCTATTCCCCGCAGGATAAGATCGTGCTCAGAAACTGCGGGACGATCGACCCCGAATCAATAAGCGAATATGAAGCGAAGCGGGGATACGAATCAGTCCGCAAAGCCCTCCGATCGATGACGCCGGAAGAGATAATCGCCGTGATCAAGGAATCGGGATTGAGGGGGCGCGGAGGGGCGGGGTTCCCCACCGGATTGAAATGGTCTTTTGCCGCCGGTTACAAGTCAGATATTAAATATGTAGTCTGTAACGCCGATGAAGGGGACCCGGGGGCTTTTATGGACCGGTCGGTCCTTGAGGGTGACCCGCACTCAGTGCTCGAGGGGATGGTGATATGCGGAAAGGCGATAGGCGCGTCCAGGGGATTTATCTACTGCAGGGCGGAATATCCTCTCGCCATCCGCAGGCTGAATATCGCGATCGGGGCGGCAAGGGAAAAGGGATATCTCGGTAAGGATATCCTCCAATCAGGGTTTTCATTCGATATAGAGATCAAACAGGGAGCCGGAGCTTTCGTTTGCGGCGAGGAGACGGCTCTTTTCGCCTCGATAGAAGGCCAGAGGGGGATGCCGAGGATAAGGCCTCCCTTTCCCGCGGAGAAGGGGTTGTGGGCGAAACCGACGAATAACAATAACGTGGAGACATATGCCAATGTGCCATGGATCATAGATAACGGAGCCAGCGCCTACGCGGCGTTCGGAACGGAAAAGAGCAGGGGGACGAAGGTCTTTGCCCTGGCGGGAAAAGTAGTCCGCGGAGGTCTCGCCGAGGTCCCGATGGGAACCTCGATCCATGATCTCGTTTTCAATATCGGAGGAGGGATCAAGGACGGGCGAAAATTCAAGGCTGTTCAGATGGGCGGCCCGTCGGGGGGATGTATCCCGGCCCATCTTGACTATACTCCGGTTGACTTTGAATCGATCCCGGCAACGGGGGCGATCATGGGATCAGGCGGGATGGTCGTTCTTGATGACAGGACCTGCATGGTCGAGATAGCAAGATTTTTCCTCGAGTTCACTCAGGAAGAATCATGCGGAAAATGCACTTTCTGCAGGATCGGTACGCTCAGGATGCTGGAGATACTGACGAGGATCACAAAGGGTGAAGGCGAACCGGAAGATATAGACAAACTGCTTGTCCTCGGAGAACAGATCAAGGAGGCGAGCCTGTGCGGCCTCGGTCAGACGGCGCCCAATCCGGTCCTTTCGACGATAAGATATTACCGCGATGAGTATGAAGCACACATCAATGATAAAAAATGTCCGGCAGCAAGTTGCTCGGCCCTGGTCGATTTCATGATCGATCCGGACAAGTGCACCGGATGCACCATCTGCGCAAAAAATTGTCCGGTCGACGCGATCACCGGAAAGTCCAAAGAGGTCCATGTCATCGACGGATCGATCTGTGTCAAATGCGGAAAATGCATAACCAGTTGTAACTTTGACGCTGTTTACAAGGAATAAGGGAAGGTCTCGTGGAAAAGATCAGGATAATTATCAATGGCCGGGAGGTCGAAGCCGTTCCTGGCAAGACGATCCTGGAAGTAGTCAGGGAATATCAGATCGATGACATTCCCACTCTTTGCCATTCGGAGGAGCTTGAACCTTACGGATCGTGTTTTCTGTGCGTTGTCGAGGTCAAGGGAAGAAACAATCTTGTCCCGGCATGCGCCACGAGGATCTCGCCGGGGATGGAGATCGAGACAAGGAACGAACGGGTGATCGCTTCGAGAAAGACCGCTCTCGAACTGCTTCTTTCCAATCATTACGCTGACTGCGTCTCTCCATGCATGGAAGGATGCCCCGCGGGAGTGGATGCCCAGGGGTACATAGCCCTTTCCGCGATGGGGCAGTACGCCAGGGCAGTCGATCTGATCCGGGAGACGAACCCTCTTCCCGCCATCTGCGGGAGAGTCTGCGTCAGGAAATGCGAAGTGGTCTGCCGCAGGATCGACATCGACGCAGCAGTTGGAATAAACGCCATAAAAAGATTCGTGACCGATCAGCCTGGAGTCTATGACGGACAGCCGGAGCGTGAGGCGGAAACGGGGAAAAGCGTCGGGATCGTCGGCGCGGGCCCCGCCGGTCTTACCGCGGCATGGTTCCTTGGGAAGAAGGGCCACAAACCTGTCATTTACGAAGCCCAGCCGAGATCGGGCGGCATGCTGCGCTACGGGATACCGGTCTACAGACTCCCCGATGATGTCATCGACGCGGAGGTCGCTCATATCCTCAAGGCAGGCGGAGAGATCAGGTACAATACTTCCGTAGGGTCAGATATCAGCATCGATGAGCTGATGAAAAAGCATGACGCCGTTTTCCTGGGAACGGGAGCGTGGGCCGGAAAGCCGATGAGGGTCGAGGGAGAATTCGAGACGGAAGGGATAGAGACGGGTGCTGAATTCCTGCCCAGGATGAATGAAGATCCGCAGCCTATCACCGGCACTATCGTCGTCGTGGGTGGCGGTAACACAGCGATGGATGTCGCCAGGCTATCCTGGAGGCTAGGCGCAGACAAGGTGATTGTCCTCTATCGCAGGACCAGGGATGAGATGCCGGCTGACAGGATGGAGATCGAGGAGTGCCTGGAAGAAAGCATAGAGATCATGGAGCTTGCCGCTCCAGTCGGGATAATCTCCGAAAACGGGAAATTGAAAGCGCTCAGATGCCTGAGGATGAAACTTGGGGAACCGGATGAATCGGGGCGGCGCAGACCGGTCCCGATGGAGGGTTCAGAGTTCGATCTCCCATGTCAGACCGCGATCTCCGCGATCGGACAGGCTCCGGTCCTTGATGGCGTCTCGACAGTCGCCGGCAGGGAACTCGAGCTTACGAAATGGAATACCGTAGTCACAGATAATGAGACGATGAAGACTAACATAGAAGGACTCTTCGCCGGCGGCGATAATGCTGATGACGGACCAACCGTCGTGATCGACGCTGTAAGGGACGGGCAGAGGGCTGCAAAGGCTATCGACGCTTTCCTGCGCGGAGAGGAGATGGCGCGAAAACCGTTTATCGTAAGGAAAGAATTCTGGAGCAAACCTGGAAGACTCGAACTGGGTGATATCAAGGAGAGTCCGCGACACGAAGTGCATATGAGCGATGTCGAATCAAGAAAGGGTAATCTTGACGAGGTCGCCACTGGATTTGAATTCGAGGACAATACGCATGAATGCGATAGATGCCTCTCTTGCGGCTGCGTAAGATATTACGACTGCGACCTTCGGCTCTACGGCGAGGAATACGGTGTAGATATGGAGAGGTTCAAGGGACAGGTGAGAAAGCACAAGGTCGATGAACGCCATCCATATATCATATACGATCCGAATAAATGTGTTCTATGCGCCCGTTGCATAAGGACCTGCGCCAGAGTCCTCCCGATCTCGGCGATAGGGCTTGTCGGCCGTGGTTTCAAGACTGAAGTCAGGCCGGCGATGAACGATCCTCTGGTCGAAACGAGTTGCGTCAGTTGCGGCAACTGCGTCGATTCATGTCCTACCGGCGCTCTTACGGTCAAATATCCCTTCAACGGTCGGGCAGCTCTGGAATCCGACACGGTCGAGACTCATTGCGGATTCTGTTCGCTGGCCTGTCCCATTAAAGTGCGCAAAGTGAGCGACACAAGATATTATATAGAACCATCGGGGAAAGCCGGCGATTATCTCTGCAGGTACGGCCGTTTTGGACATGAACTGTTCATCAAAAAGGGAAGGATAACCGCGCCGCGCGTCAGAAAAGGGGAGAGCCCCGATAGAGTCACCATCGAGGAGGCGGCCGGAAAGATAGTAAGCGGGATGAGGAAAGCCGCGGAGAAATACGGCGCCGACAAGACGGGAGTCTTCGTGTCGCCAGAATTGACTAACGAGGAGATATATCTCGCCGGAAGGATCGCGAGAGAAGGAATCGGGACCGGTAATATATCTTCCCTGTCGGTGCTTGGCAGTAACAGGCCTGACGGAGTCCTCGACCGGTCTTTCGGTTTTACCGCGTCGACAGCCGACAGCGGCTGCATCGGCGACGCCGATCTTATCATCTGTAACAATACTTCCCTGGAATCGGACCACCTGATCCTGGCTGTAGATGTCATTGAGGCTGTCCGCAAGGGAGCGAAACTGATCGTCTCCAATTCGACACTCGACACGACTGACCAGCTTCTTGCCGAACAGACGATCGATCCGATGCGTGGAAGATCATCGGTACTGTTTAACGGGATAATCCAGCAGATGCTCGATGACGGTCTAATCGGCGGGGGTAGCCTTGACAGTATCCCCGGATCGAAAGAGTTCCTCGATTCGATGGATTTTGACCCCCATACGGTCGCCGAGTTGACGGGAGTCGACACGGAGACTATAAAAAAGATCACTACGATCATTACGACGGCTAATAACGTGGTGATCATCCACAGCCCCGACAGGCAGCAGGACCAGTCTTCCGGCGATATGGAAGCTCTGGCCAATCTTGTCGTGCTTCTCAGGTCGGCCGGTAAAAAGGCGGATCTTCTGCTTCCACGGATCATTTCGAACAGCGCCGCCCTTGAAGTCCTCGGAGCTGATCCTGCTTTCATGCCTGGCAGAAAGAGGATCGAACCTTCGCTTTCGAAGACTCATTGCAGGGAGGAGCTTCTCGGCCTTCTGGAAAAGGGAGAGCTCAAAGCCGCCCTGGTCATCGGTGAGGATCCTCTGGCATGGAATCAGACGGCGGCATGGTTCCATAATATCGAATTTCTCGCGGCGATGGATTGGACAGCGACGGAGACGGTCGAATATGCCGATGTTGTCCTTCCAGGATCGACATATCTCGAGACCTCAGGTCACAGGTGCGATTACCTGGGCAACCTGGTGGAATATTCCCAGGCTGTCAGACCGCCTTCAGGATCATCGGGGATCGATATCCTGTCAACCCTGGCCGGAGAGTTCGGGATCTCGATAAAGAAAGAGATCGGAATCGAGATCGATGAACTGGTAAAAGAATCTCTTGGAAGTATGAAACCGTATTACTGGAACACTGGCGAGAAAAAGTCACAGATCAACGGTTTGCGACTTGTTCCCGTCGACCGGGAATTGAAAAAGGTCGTTATTCTTCCGCCCCTGACTCATGGCGCCCGCTACAAGAAGGAAGTCAGGGAGGTAGGCACGGAGAGGTTCCGGGTCAAGATCTGATCTCTGGTTTTCGATAGAGCTCTGGCCGTGATCACCGACTGTACAAACTGGAGAGTTGCGCGCATGTTTCAATCGAAGGACCTTATAAACTTCATGGAGGGTAACTTTGATTACCTGATGGTAGTCGATGGCGAAGACAGGATCATACATATAAGCGAGGTACTTCTCGCGGAGTGTTTCCCACTGTTTCTCTCCGTAATAAACAAAAGGCTTCCCGATATACTGGATAAATCATCGTTCATGACGTTTGGATCGGCTATCAGGCAGGTCCGTTCAAACGGGAGGGGGATAGCGATCTTCTCGCCGAAGGGAGAGAAACCCGTCTCGATACCCCTGAAGGCTGGATTGTTGAATACCGACGAAGGAGAGATATATATCTTTTTCGGAAGCCGCCTTCTCGGCCGCAAGAACCAGGAAGAGTGGGAAAAGGACGAAAGGATCAAGGAACTGGCCTGCATCTACAATGTATCTGAACTTATAGAGGTCACTTCTTCGATAGAAGAATTCTTTAACAGGCTGCCGAGGGTCCTTGGCCCGGGGATGCTCCATCCGGAAGAGATAATCATCTATTCGGAATACCAGGACGTAGAATATGGTCAGAAGCCGAGCGAGGATAATTATATATCTGTGAAATTGTGGACGGGCAGTACTCAAAAGGGGGAGATCCGGGCGGGATATCTTGATAATACATTCAAACTGCTTCCCGAAGAACAGAAGATGCTCGATGAGATCGGCAGGATGCTCAATGTCGCCCTTGAAAGGAAAGCGCTGAAGAACAGGCTTACACTCAAGCAGGAGGAAGAGGCCGATTACAACGCCCGGCTTGCCGAGCTCAAAAGGGAGATCGCCGAAAGGACAGAGGAAATAGAGGAACAGAAAAATAATCTTAAGATCGTAAACTCCTATCTCGATCGCGTAAGGGGCGGATGGGAAGAAGCGAGAGGCAGACTTGAGACTATTTTCGAGGCGATACCCGATGACGTAGTATTGATAGACAAGATGCACCGGATAGTGATGACGAACAGGGAGAATGTCGAGCCAGGAGAATTCTGCTACAAGGAGTTCTTCGACAGGGACAAACCGTGCGAGGATTGCCGGCTCGCGAGAATCCTCCGGGAAAAAAGACCGCTGACGCTTACGATGAAGCAGGGGGAGAAATATACTCATGTCCAGGCGCTCCCCGTCTACGACCAGGAGCATGAGGTCGACGGCATACTTGAATTCTACAGGGACATCACACTTGAGAAGACGTACGACCAGCAACTTCAGCAGGCGGACAAACTCGCATCGCTGGGTCAGCTGGTCAGCGGTATCGGGCACGAGATAAACAATCCGAACCAGTTTATCAGGGGTAATATCAAGATAATTAAACAGGCTCTGGAGGATATGCTGCCGATAGTCGATCAGTATCAGGCGGCGCACCAGGACCTGAAGATAGCGAGACTCAAATACGATTTCTTCAGGGAGCATATCATGACTCTCGTGGATGATATGGCCCATGGTTCTGACAGGATAAAGGGGATCGTCGAGGGACTTCGGACTTTTGTCCGCAAGGACGAGGGGTTGCTGGTCGACAAGGTCGATATCAACACTATCATAGAGGCGAGCGCGAGGCTCGTCCACAACCAGGTAAACAAGAGGGCCGATATCAAGCTCGATCTTGCTGAAAATATTCCGACCTTTACGGGAAACTCACAGAAGATCGAACAGGTGCTGGTAAACCTTATCGTCAACGCGGGCGACGCGATGCATGATGACGTCAAGGGTACGGTGACCGTGAGGACTTCTCTGCAGGATGGTTTTATTCACATAGATGTGATCGATGACGGACTGGGAATGAATGAGAGCACCCTCAAGCAGATATTCGATCCGTTTTTCACGACCAAAAGGGCTCGGGGCGGGACGGGGCTCGGGCTGCCGATAGTATTCCGGATTGTAGAGGAGCATGGCGGGATAATCTCCGTCAAAAGCCGACCTGGCGAGGGAACTACCTTCTCGATCAAACTGCCGGCGGCGAAAGAACATGGAGGAAACGCGAAAGGGAAGAATTGAAAGAGATACTGATAGTCGATGATGACGTAGCTGTGACCAATTATCTTATGGTCTTTCTCGTGCAGACGGATCTTTTCAATCCTACCATCATAAATAATTCGATTGAAGTCGAAGCGCTTCTGGACAAAAACAGGTTCGATGTCGTTATCCTCGATATGGATATGCCAGGCGTAAGCGGCATGGACATACTCAGAACAATGAGGGGAAAGGGTGACAACACCCCCGTCATCATACTCACCGGAGTAAGCGACGTTGACCTTGCCGTGAAAGCGATGAAACTGGGAGCTTTCGATTATCTCATCAAACCGGTTGAGGACGACAAGCTTCTCGAAGTCCTCGACCGGGCGATCGAACAGAGCGTTATCGAAAAGACGATCGGCGACCTTCCTCCAAAGCTGACAAGGGAGAGCCTGACCCACGAAGCGGCTTTTGAACCGTTCAAGACGAAGGATCCGGGCATGATTAGGCTCTTTCACCATGCCGAAAAAGTAGCGCTCAGCGATCTGAGTATATTTATATGGGGCGAGAGCGGAACTGGAAAAGAAACTCTGGCAAGGGCGATTCATCAGGCCAGCCCGAGAAGCGGTAAACTTTTCGCCGCCCTCGACGCGGACAGCCTCGATCCCGAGACGTTGCCATCGTTCTTTTTCGGCCAGGCGGGAGACTGGAGCGGTTCACAGAAGGAGAACCCCGGGCTCATTGACAGGGCCGATCATGGAACGGTATTTTTAAATAATATTGACCAGTTGACCCTGCCGATGCAGGTCAGGCTCAAGCGCCTGATCCAGAAGGGTGAGTATTACCAGGAGAACTCGACCAGGATAAGGAACGCCGACGTGCGCCTTATAGTATCTTCGACGCATGATCTCACCAGGATCGAGTACAAGGACACCTTCTCCAGGGATCTCCTTTACCACCTTATGGTCAATTCGATAAGGATCCCTTCCTTAAGGGAGCGGGCAGCCGATATCCCGGTGCTCGCGCAGGTCTTTCTCGAAGAAGAGGTCGAAAGGACAGGAAAGGATATAAAGGGATTCTCGGATGATTTTCTCGAAGTCCTTGAAAACTATGACTTTCCCAATAACGTACAGGATCTGAGGACGATAATTGAGACCGCCGTTGCCAACGAAGTATCTGACATCATCCAGGTCGAAGCGATGTCGAGCTACATCAAAGGCAGGATCGAACCGGTCGATACGGCTGACGAGGAACCTTATGTATCGAGGAAACTCGATTCGGTGATAAGGGATCATGTACTTGTGACGCTTCAGCATTTTGGAGGCGACAGGGATCTGGCAGCCGGCGAACTTGGAATATCGCTCGAAAGGCTCGCCCGGATCATCGACGGTTGAACCGCGAAGCCGATATTCCTCTCGAAATGAACGATGATTTCCGGCAGGTTGATTCGATGAGCTTTCGTTATACGCGCTTTAGCCGATTCGGAACCTTTTCATGAAAAGAAACAGACCAGGCGTTCTTGTCATTATTATCCTCTGCGCGATCGTACTCGCTGGATTTCTGCTCAGGGCGTACCATATCGATTATCCACCTATCGGGTATCATTCGATGAAAGAGGTCCATTACCTGTCCGTGGCGAAAGGGTATCTCGACCATGGAGATCTTCTCCACAAGAGAGTCCTCTACTCGGGGACGTCGAGAGGTGAAGGGTATATGGAATCTTTCCCCCAGTTTCCTTTTCTGCCGTTGATCTACTACGCTATATGGAGTTTTTTCGGGGTCCATCTGTGGATCGCCAGGCTGGTCGTGATCGTCTTCTCGCTCGCGTCGGCAGTGCTTTCCTGGCTGGTAGCGAGGGAGCTCGAGGCCGATGATGGTACGGCGATGCTGACGGCATTCTTTATGGCAATCATGCCCCTCCCGGTCTTTTTCGGAAGAAATATCCAGCCGGACGCGCCCGCTTTGTTTTTCCTTCTTCTCGCGACTCTCTTCTTCCTCAGATGGATCAGTTCGTTCAGAGGGAGGGATCTTGTTGTATTCTCTGTCGCTCTGTGCGCGGTCGCGCTGGTGAAGGGGACTTTTCTCATCCTGGTCCTGCCGCTGTTTTTTCTCTTTCCCTGGGCGGTCCTTGGCGACAGGGTAGAGAGGAGAAAAATTGCGAGGCAGACAGTATGGCCGGCGGCAGGCGCGATCGTCGTCGCGGCGTGGTTGGTGATTACCCGCCTGACTCTCGTCTATTCCGACGATCTCTTTCCTCTTGAAAGGATCTTTCTGCCGCAGGCTTTCTCATTATCGTTCTGGAATGCAGTGCTGCCGGTGATCTGGGAGCACGTCGGCGATAATTATACGTATATTTATTTCTCTTTCGCCTGCGTCGGCCTGTTATGGAGCCTGATGAACTCCCGGACGAAGATGGCTCGATATATTCTCGGCGCTGTGGCCGCCGCGCCCGTTTATTTCGTCATTCTGTCAGATTTCGCCACGAGGCACAGCTATTACCATATGCCTTTTCTTCCAGCTGTATGTCTTGCCGCGGCGGCAGGCGTCGTCGAAGCGGCTTCGCTGACCGACCTGATGAAAAGGAAACATGTAAAGACGATCGTCGTCATAATCCTGATCCTTGCCGCTGTTCCTTCGCTGAGGAACCGGTATTACAGGCATTTTGATGTCCTGGCGCTTGGCAGCGACATAGCTGGCGAATATATAAGGGATCATGGAAGCGAGGATGGCAGGGTATTTATATCATTCGCCTCTCCGTCAGACAATAGATTCGATGGCTACAGGACGCAGCTCTACGGAACGTTGTGGGCATCTGGGAAAAGGGGGAATCTTCTTCCGAACGATTACAAAAAGATAATCTCCGCCGAGTTCGAGCATAATTTCGAGTGGATACTGTTGTACGACAGTGAATGGTTGAAAAAGGACCAGCCGGTCATGGATTACATCAGGACTAACTACGATATCAAACAGATCGGCTACAGGGATGACCAGCTTATATACTACCTTCTCAGGAGAGGAAGAAAGTTCGATCCGTCGGAGCTGGATGACAGGCCGATCCGCAACGCGGGCAGTTACCGTTTCAGTTTCGGGACTGTCGATATCAATGTAAGGGAGATCTGATAAAGCGCCGTTCTACTGATTTTCCATGCAGCACACTGGTCTTTCCAAAAAAATTTTTTAATATTGACGGGCGGGAGGGAATTATTTTATCCTTTCACCGTATAATTCTAAACCGATATTGATGGTATCCTTTAACAGTTGATAAACTGATTCAGTGATACCATTTTCGCGTGGTTTAATATCTGATTGAACTGATTCGAAAGGAGCGATCTGTGATCGAGATAACGGATTTGACAAAATACTATGGCGATCTATGCGCCCTCGATCATATTAACCTGACGATCGAGAAGGGGAAGATCCTCGGGCTTCTCGGACCTAACGGAGCGGGGAAGACCACAGCGATGAGGATCATGACGGGGTTTCTCTCCCCTTCATCCGGAACGGTGACGGCAAAAGGGATCTCCGTGGTGGAAGACCCTCTCGGGATCAAACAGATGATAGGTTATCTCCCCGAGTCCGCGCCGATCTACCAGGAGATGATCGTGTATGACTATCTTGTATATGTCTCGCAGATACACGGACTCGATGAAAAGGCAAGGGGCGACAAGATCAGCGAACTTGCCGACGTCTGCGGTCTGAGGGACGTTATGCACCGGACTCTTCATGAACTGTCGAAAGGGTACAAACAGCGCGTGGGTCTGGCGCACGCGATGATAAGCGATCCGGAGATACTTGTGCTCGACGAGCCGACGTCGGGACTCGATCCGAACCAGATCGTCGATATAAGGGATATAATCAGGAAGATAGGAAAAGAGAAGACCGTCATACTGTCGACGCATATCCTGAGCGAGGTCGAAGCGACCTGCGACAGGGTCGTGGTGATAAACAGGGGGAAAATAGTCGCCGACGGAAGCACCGAGGACCTCAAACGTTCTTCGATGTCGGAATACACGCTCAACCTTGTGATCGACCAGGCTCCGGCCGAAGAGGTGGAAAAAAGACTTTCAAAGATCGCCGGAGTATCTTCGGTCGGCAGGGGAGAACCGAGATCTGATGGAGTGGCATATCTCCTTCATTGCGATACCGAAAAGGATATCCGAAGCGAAGTCTACCGCAGCATCAGAGGGACAGAATGGCTTCTACTCGAGTACCGGCAGGAATCGAAGAGCCTGGAACACATATTCAGAGAACTGACAAAGGAGAACTAGAAATGGTTGGGACCGGAAATTTTTCTTATATCTTCAGGAGGGAATTCAAGGTTTACTTTATATCTCCGATAGCGTATATCGTGATATCGGTATTCCTGATTCTCACCGGCTGGTTTTTCTTCTCGACATTCTTCCTTTACAATCAGGCGCAGATGAGGGATTTTTTCTCGCTTCTTCCGATAATCTTTTCCTTTATTATCCCGACAGTCACGATGCGCCTCTTTTCAGAAGAATTCAATACGGGTTCTTACGAGATACTCGCAACCCTGCCGGTGACTTTCGGGGAGATCATCGCGGGGAAATTTCTCGCCGCCGTGTCATTTGTCGCGATGATGCTCCTGCCGACGCTAAGCTACGCGGTATTTATTGCTTTTCTCGGGGATCTCGACTGGGGACCTGTGATCGGAGGATATATCGGAGCGATCCTTCTTGGTGGTGCGTTCAGCGCCGTCGGCATCTTTGCTTCGGCTCTTACGAGAAACCAGATAATCGCTTTCATTGTCGGGATGATCATCTGCATCGCACTGACGTTGATCGACAAGCTTTTGTTTTTTCTTCCCGAATCGATGCTGGGATTTTTCCAGTATATCGGGGCTGATTATCATTTTCAGAATGTCGCCAGGGGTGTCCTGGACTCAAGGGATCTGCTTTATTTCGTCAGCCTGATCTTTATCGCGCTCTTTGGCGCGCACCTGGTTGTCGAGGAAAAGAAATAGAGGAGGCCAGATGACTTCTATAAAGGGATATACCAAATACTACAGGTTTATCGTCTATCTTATAGTCACGATACTGATCAACATTGCCGGGTTGTCGCTTTTTTTCAGGATCGATCTGACGTCAAACGGACTCTATTCGCTCTCTGAAGCAAGTAAAAAAGCTGTCGCCACCCTTTCGGAACCTCTTACCATAAATGTCTTTTTCACCAAGGACCTTCCCGCTCCGCACAATAATACCGAGCGCTACCTGCATGATCTGCTTGAAGAGTATGCCGCTCATTCAAACAGATATTTCAATTTCAGGTTCTATGATGTCAGCGCCGAGGAGGGAGATATAAGCGAGAAAGCAAAGAAAAATCAGCAGCTCGCCATGGATTACGGGATATATCCGGTCCAGATACAGAATATCGAGCAGGATGAAGTGAAATTCAAGAAGGCCTATATGGGTATGGTGATGATCCATGGGGATGTCATAGACAAGATACCATCCATTACCGATACAGAGGGGCTAGAATATACGATAACCTCGAAGATCGAAAAGATGAACAGCAAGATCAGCGTGCTGCTCAATCTTGAAAAAGATGTCGAAATAAAACTCTTCCTTTCCAGTTCGCTCCAGGGCGTCCAGTCCCAGCTCAGGATTTCGGATATGGCCGGTATTCCGGGCAGGATCGAATCGATGATAAAAGATCTCAACCAGAAATATTATAACAGGCTCAGGTTCACCTTCATCGATCCGACCGCTGATCCGGCTCATGAGAGCGAAGCGCACGATTATGGCGTCCTGACGCTGAGATGGCCTGTTCCGGGAGGGGGGGGTGACGCCGAGATGCGCGGTTCCGCGGGGATCGTGATAGACAATAAAGGGACTTTCCTCGCGATTCCCCTCATAGATGTGGTGAGGATACCACTGTTCGGTACGCAGTATCAGCTGGCTGACATGAACAATATGCCCGAGAGGCTTTCCGAATCGATAGACGATGTCCTCGATGTCAACAAGAAGATCGGCTATCTTTCAGGATATGGGGCGGTACCGCTTTCACAGTCGAGGCAGATGCCTGACCAGCCCCCCCAGCAGGAATCGCTTTCCAATTTCAGCGCTCTGGTCTCCGAGGATTATTCGGTAAGCAGTGTCGCCATGGGGGGAGAGCCTCTTCCCGAGGGGATAGATTGTCTTATTATAGCGGGACCCAAGGAACAGTTTGACGAGTATGACCTTTTTCAGATCGACCAGTTTCTCATGAAGGGCAAATCGGTAGCTCTGTTCCTCGATCCATTCGAGCAGATCGAACAGAATCCAGGTCAGCCGCAGATGAATTACAATCAGGGGCCTGTTTTCAGGCCAGTCAATACCGGCCTGGAAAAACTGCTGGCACATTACGGCGTAGAAGTCAAAAAATCGTATATACTTGACGAAAACTGTTTCGAACAGAAACTGCCCCAGATGTACGGCGGAGGAACACAGCCGATATATTTTGCTCCCATCATCTTGAACGAGAATATCAACGATAGAATACCTTTCCTGAAAAATATCAAGGAGATGGTATCTGTGATCTCATCACCGGTAGAGATGAAGACAGACAGGCTCACTACAAACGGGCTTCGGGGCGATCTCCTCTTTTCCTCGTCGAAACGTTCATGGGAGATGGCAGGGCGGATAGATCTGAACCCGATGATGATCAGGCCTCCCGATGATCCTGCCGAAATGAAGAGTCTTCCGATGGCTGTGATGATCAGCGGGGAGTTCCCAAGTTATTTCGCTGGAAGGGAAATACCGGAAAAGCCGATGAAAGAGAATGCCGGCGAGGAACAGCAGATAGCAGAGAGTCCGGAAGAAAGCTCTTTTGGCAATATATCGGATGAAGGTGTTATCGTGAATAAGGGAAAGCCGGGAAAGCTTTTCGTCATAGGTTCAGCTGCTCTTCTGGGAAACAATGTTCTCGATGAGGCGGGCAGATCGACCAACGCGACTTTTGTGATGAACGTGCTCGATCACCTCAATGGCAGGGATGAATACGCAGCGATGCGGAGCAAAATGCAGCGGTACAACCCTCTCCAGGAAAGTTCGGGAGGACTCAAGACGTTCGTGAAGAGTTTCAATATAGCCGGCCTGCCCGTATTTGTCGCCGTGATGGGTATTTCTGTGTGGTTCAGAAGAAAAACAAGAAAACGGACTATTGAGATGATGTTCAGATGATAGGTTCGGAGGACATAAGATGAAGATAAAGAAGGAATACTCGATTCTTATTCTGATAATAGCGGTTATTTCCGTCTTTCTGATAGCAAGGAAAAAAGACAGGACCCATTATGAGCTTCCCGGGATAACACCTCCCGCTTCTGGCGAGATCAGCAAATTTGTTTTTTCATCGGCTGAAGATACTGTCGTCCTCGAAAGGAACGATGACAAATGGAGGATACTGCCTGAAGGATATATCGCCGACAGATCGCTCGTCGACAGGATGATCGAAGCGGCGTCAGGATTCTCTATCACTACTCTGGTTGCAGAATCGGGTAATTACGCGACCTACGACCTCGAGGATGATCAGAAGATCAGTCTCGAGGTCTATTCAGGAGAGGAAAAGCGGCTTTCTGTCGAAGTGGGTAAAAAGGCTTCGACCAACAGGCATACATTCGTCCGGCTCGAGGGTAGATCCGAGATATATCAGGCAAAGGGAAATATCAGGAACGTTTTTGACCAGGACAGAGAGAAGCTGAGAGACAAGACAGTCTTTACTGTTAACAAGGATGAGGTAGTTTCCCTGAAGGTGCTCAAAGGCAGCGAGCCTTTCGACATTATCAGGAATCCCGGCTATATTCCTCCCGGTACGGGCGACTCCGGCGAGGAAGCTCCCGGATCGGCCGGCAAGTGGCAGGGCGGGGATGGAAGCGTGATCGACGAGGCAACTGTATCGAGGATCATCTCCTCGATCGCGAGCATCAGGTGCGACAGCTATATCAACGATATTAAGAAAGATGACTTTTCCGTTCCGGTCTTTTCAGTAACGGTAAATACCGGTATAGCTCAAACGTTGTCGCTTTACGAGGGGGATGAAGAGAGATATCCTGCAGTCTCCACGCAGAGTGAGTACCCGTTTTTCCTGTCGAAGTGGAAGGCTGAGCAGATAATCAAAGGGGCGGAGAAGCTTTTCTCACCCGAAGAAGATGATCCGGTAAAATGACTTTGTGGTTAAAAAACCGATTCACGAGGCAGCGGTCTTCACGCCGACCAGGAAAGGACATACTCGCGGGAATACTTTCTTTCAACGGGATATTCTAGACCGGGACGGCGATCTTTTCGTCATATTTCGGAATCATCACCCGGATTTTTTCATCTATATCAGACATTATGACGAACCTGTGGAGTTTCGTTATAACCGATGCGGTGACTTCCTGTCCCTTGGCAACGAGGAGCAGGTCTTTCTTTGTCCTGACATCCTGATCGAGGATCATACCGGTTATGAGTTTGTTGATCTCAATAGTCTTTATCTCGCATGTCGACTGAGCCGTCTCGATTCCTTCGAGGGCCGCGACTATGACCGGATCGAACCTCTCCGGCTTGGTCTTCAATCTGGCGATAGTCGCCTTTTTAGATACGCCCCGCATTATCCACCTGTCGAATTCGATCGCAACGCCGAGGATCTGCGCTCCAGCCTCTACCTGATCCCTGAGCTTCGGATCATCAACAGATCCCATCTGTGAGAAGGGCCTGAGCTGATCCTTGATGATCCTTGCCACAGTCTCCATGCGGGGGATATTGATCAGAAGATTACAACCTGTCTCCGGGTGCGATTCAAATGCTTCCTTCTCATCACGGGTCAGTTCGCTTTCAGCGTATATCTTTTCAAGGGTATCAGGATGGAGGGTGACGCACCCTATATGCGAAAGCATGGCGGCAAGCTCTATCTGCCATCGATCGGCGACCTCGAGTTTTCCGGCGAGAAATGAGGCGTACCCCTTGATTCTTGAAGCGCTGCTGAAAGCCATCGGGTTGATTATCGAAAGCATCTCGGTCAGCACCCGTATACTTCCGTTGAGGGTGTCTTCAAGCAGTTCCTTTTCAGCCACTATCAACTGGTGCTGTTCTATCGCCGCTTCTATCGTCTTGTTGAGGACCCATGGATCGACCGGTTTCGTAAGTATCCTGAAGATGCTCCCTTTGTTGACGGCGGCCATCGCCGTTTCAAGATCGGCATTTCCTGTGATCATGACTCTAACCGATTCCGGCGAGCGGGTCTTTACCATCGTAAGGAATTGGATGCCGTTGATCTGCGGCATCCGAAGATCGCTTATTACAAGGGCGAACGGAGCTGATTTTTCGATCTTGCCGAGGGCTTCCTGCGCTCCCAGGGCGGTCTCGATCTCGTATTTCCCTTTCAACTGGCGCTTGTAAGCGGAAAGGATATTCGGTTCGTCATCGACGCATATTATTCTGTGTTTCATAATGTCAATTCCTCGACGGGATCCAGTCCGTCCGATTCGATGAGACTCTCCGCCCATTTCCCAAGTCCCGCGGCGGTGACCTCTTTCAGTATCCAATCGGGGAGGTGGCCCGTACTGTTTTTTTCAGTCCTTGCGATGATGTTGGAATAGTATGTGACCCTGGAGACGGGAGAATCTTTGTCAGGATCATGATGACTGGCCACAGCTTCTGTTATCTCATCACCAAACCCGCGGAGTTTCAGGAAATAGTCTCCCGCCTCCTGATGCGTGAAGCCGAAGATATTTCTTTCCGTATCAGCTCTTGCCGACATGTCGCCGTTCATCCCCGAGATAAGTGACCTGTACTTCACCGGATCGTAATCGATCATCAGGAGTTTTCCGATATCATGAATGAATGCGGCAAGGACGCAATTGTCCTTCTGCTTCGAATCACTGAATATTGAGTTTGGGGTTCTTTGCGCGATATCTCTAGATCTGTTGCTGTGAGCCTGGATCTCCTCGAAATCGATGAGATCGAGGCTTTCCCCGCTGAAGGGGACGAACAGGCCGGTATCAATGATTATTTTCTTTATTACATCTATCCCTATTATCGAGACAGCTTCATCGATATCTTTTATATGAGAGTACGTTCCGAAATACTCAGTATTCACAAGCTGAAGAAAGACTGACGAAGCGAGTATATCGCTCGATATCGCTCCGTTGACGATATCGATATCGGGGTCGTTTTTTTCGAGTTCCGACTCGAGGATCGAAAGGGTGCGGGGAAGACATCGCATCGGAGCCGTCATGGCCGCGTACTGGCAAAAACCGCTGTCATTGAGAGTCCCCAGTATCTTGCCTATCTTGCCGATCAGTTCGACCAGTTTCGCCGGGTTGCACGGTTTTGAGAAATACTGGTGGGTTTTTCCGATCGAGCCGGTCACCGAACCGTGATCGGACTGGCCAGACAGGATCATTCTGATGATTCGGGGATCATTCACAGATATCTTCTCTAGAAGTTCATTGCCGTTCATCCCCGGCATGCGGAGGTCAGATATCACCGCGTCAAACCGGTCCTGCGTCAACTTTTCGATCGCCTCGATCCCGCTTTCAGCGAAGGCAATATCGAATTCCGCCCTGTGGACCCTCATCATCCGCTTCAATCCGAGAAGCACGTTCGGTTCATCATCTACAAACAGAATCTTTTTCTTCATCTATTGAATCCTCTTTGATCGTATCTGCAGACTTCGGCAGCAGTACGCACATAGTTGTTCCCTTTCCTACTTCAGACTCTATCGTTATTTTGCCGCCATGGTCCTTGACTATTATCTTGCTGGCGATAGCCAGTCCCTGCCCCGTGCCTTTTCCTGTCTCTTTTGTCGTAAAGAATGGATCGAATACTCTTTCCCTGATCTCTTCCGGAATGCCGCATCCCGTATCGGAAATCCTTATCTCGACATTCTTTTCCGTTTCGCTCGTTGTGATCGTTATTTTTCCCTTTTGCCCCGGATCTTTCTCTATCACATCAGCGATGGCGTGCGAAGCGTTGATGATTATATTGAGGATCACCTGGTTTATCTGGTCCGGAACGCACCTTACCGGGGAGAGGTCCTTGTCGAGATCGAGTTCCATATCGGCAATATATTTCCATTCGTTTCTAGCTATCGTCACAGTCGTTTCAATCGCCTTGTTGAGATCGACCTGGGAGATATCCCTGCTTCCGGGATGAGAGAATTCTTTCATCGAGCGAACGATCTTCGATATCCTTTCTATCCCCTCGATCGTCTGGGATATCGCGGTCGGGATCTCCTCTTTCAGATACTGAAGATCGATCCTTTCGATCGTCTCTTTTACCCGGTCGATGAAGTCGCCTGCCGGTAATCCCTTCTCGACCCCGTCGAGCATAGCGCCGAACTCGTCAAGCAGAGAGTCGATATCTTTGAACGAATCAGAGATGAAACGGGTGTTGTCTCCAACATACTGGGTCGGTGTATTTATCTCGTGCGCGATGCCGGCTGCCAGCCGGCCTATTGATTCGAGTTTTTCCTTATGCTGGAGTTCGAGAAGCAGTTTTTTCTGGCTGGTCACATCTCGAATGAACAGAAGGACGGCATCCTTTCCCTGGAAGGTCGTATTCCCGCATGTAAGTTCCATGTATATCCGGTTTCCGTGCTGGTCGACCATCACAGTCTCGAGGGCGTTCTCATCGCCACAGGATGGTTCGCGCCGATCGAGGTATTTTTTAAGACGAAGCGATTCTTCGGGAGTACAGAGGGAGAGTATCGATCTGCCTGTGGCTTCAGATTCCTCTGTGAATAGTCTTTCTATAAAATACGGGTTGGCGTAATGAATCATCCCGTCGACGATGATCACGATCCCGCCATTTGATTTCTCGACAAGATTACGGAATTTTTCCTCGCTTTCGGCAAGATCGCTGGTAATCCTGGCGAGTTTGCTGTTTGCGTCAGTCAGTTTCCTGTTCTGCTCATGGATCTCTTTTTCAGCTTTTTTTCTTGCTTCGAGCTCTGTCTTGAGCTTGTCTGTCATCGCCACCATATCAGCATGCGCCGATTTAAGCTGGTTTGTCTGGAAATCAACCATCATCTGGCTGTTGATCGTCAGCGCGGCGCTTCCCGCGATTATAAAAAGACGCTCGATCTCTTCTTTCGAGAATTTATTCGTTCTATCATGCCTGCAGATATTGACAAGACCGATCAGATCGTTTCCTATCATCAAGGGAGAAGAGGCGACTGTTCCGGAATAGAACTTTTCGATATTGTCAGGGATCGACCTGGAATATTCCTCGAAATCTTCGATAATGACCGCTTCGGTTCTGCCGGCAAGACTTCCGGAAAAACTTGTCCCGATAGCTATTGAATTGGGGACTTGAGCTTCGTCCTCGATCCCGAGGATCGTTTCGACGACGAGGTCTTTTCCCTCGGTGAGCATCACGATGACTATATCGCAATCGAACTTATCGATCAGATCGGCCGCCGTCATATACAGGAGCAGATCAAGGGTCTCTGAACTTCGATCGTCTCTGCCCGATCGAGGGGTCAGATCACTTTCTTCCGTAAAAAGAACGATCTCCTCTGTTGATTCCATACTGCCTCATTTTACCGGATGCGACAGGATCCAGCAGTCAATCCGATTATTTTACCGCGCTGAAGTCTTTTGTCTGTTTCCGGCTGTCTCATTTCACGTATTCCTCTTCATTCACATCTTCAGGGAATTTTTCCTCAAGGCACTGGGGACAGATACTATGGCTGAATTCGGCGGTAGAGTGCTGCTCGATATAGCTTTCCAGTTTATCCCAACCGTCCTCGTTAGTCCCTATCTTGTGGCAATACATGCATATCGGTATCAATCCCTGGAGAGTCGATACGTGCTCATTTGCCTTTCGGGTCTCCTCGATCTTCCTGATCAGGGCAAGTTGCAGATCTATCATCCTTTTGCCGACCCGGATCCTGGCAAGAAGTTCGCTTTTCTTGAATGGTTTGATGACATAGTCGTCCGCGCCCGACTCGAGTCCTGAAATAATATCTTCCGTCGAATCTTTAGCGGTAAGAAGGATCATATAGATCGGGTTTTCCCTCTCCTGCGCTTTGACAAGATTGCATAATTCAGGTCCGTCGATCTCCGGCATCATCCAGTCTACGATAGCGAGCATCGGTGAATCATCGCGGGAGAGCTTCTCGAAAGCCTCCTTGCCGTTGATAGTGGAGATCACCTCGTAACCCGATTTCTCCAGGGTCTTCTCAAGGACCATCCGCGATGTAAGATCATCCTCGGCAATAAGTATCCTCATCTTCGTTTTTTCCTTTTTTTACATTTTTGCGCCACAGGCAGAGCTTGCGGCCATGAATCATCCAACGATTCCGATGTACTTCTATTCGTCAGCGCCGGGAATAATATTGAGACCTTTTTTATTCCGCTTGCAGAAATGTCCGCAACATAAAACCGGCTTTGTGGCCGCGTCCTGTCATACGGATGGTATTTGACCTAGTTGTTACCGTAGCTGCTGCTGAAACTGTCAAAAATAAACCGATTTTTAACTTGCCACTTCCACAAATCCGCATATATTCAGGATAATAATTCGGATTATGAATGATCATTCTATATACGAATATCCGTTTCAGGGAGTGGGTGTTGGCAGATAACACGAATAATGACAGTCAATTAAGCAGGCGGGAAAGGGAAAGGAAGAGGCACAGGGAGGAGATCCTTATTGCCGCTTCGGATATCTTCGGCAGGCACGGGTTCGAAAAGACCAGTATGCAGATGATCGCTGACAGGGCTGATCTTTCAATCGGGAAGATCTACTCGCATTTCGAGGGAAAGGAAGCGATCTACAGGGAAGTGATAGATTATATCGTCGACCTTATGCGCGAGAGATGCGATACGGCGATCAAACCGGGGTGTCCAGCGGTCGAAGCGATAAGGATCCGTCTAAGGACCGCCATGGAGATATTCGAGGATCATATCCCGTTTATCAGGCTTTTTCATGAGGTAGGCGGGATCAGAGTTGACGCGGTCGCTGAAAAAGCAGAGAAGGGGCACGTAGAGAAGATAGCAGCGATGCTTCGCGAGGCGATAGACAAGGGCGAGTTCTCGGCGGATATCGATCCTGAGATTCACGCTGTGATGATCGAAGGGGCGGGGCACAGGCTTCTTGAGGTCCTTGCCGACAGGGACGCCGATTCTTTCGGACAGATCGCTGAACTTCTGGACAGGATATTTCTTCAGCCATTCGAAACGGGAAAATCGAAAAATAATTCACCAAAGGAGCTTTGATGAGGATTCGAGAACTTAAGATAAGGTTGTTTATCCCATTATCCTTCATTCTGATAATGTTGGCGGACCTGGCCGGTCCGGCTTTGGCGGACGAAGTAGACGCCTCGACGGGGAAAGAGCCTGTCCGGCTTGACCTGTCGATTGAAAAAGCAATAAGGCTCGGACTTGAGAATGACGAATCGATCAGGCAGGCCGCGCTTGGGGTCGAGGGGGCTTACGCGGGGTTGAAAGAGGCGCGATCGGGAAGATTACCGGAGATGTCTATAAGCGGACAGTATGGGCGAAATATCAGAAAACCGGTCATGTTTCTTCCTTCCGATATGGGGGATGCGTTCGGCGGCGTGACGAAGATAGAGCTTGGAGAGGATAACGATTTCTCGGCGGCAGCCCAGCTTACATATAATCTCTGGACGGCGGGAAGGGTATCCTCGGGGATCGGCGCTTCCAGGGAGATGATAGAGGCGATGAAATATCAGAAGACAGCCGTCTCCGATTATCTTCAGTTCCAGGTCAAGGATGCCTATTATTCAGTGCTTCTGGCGATGGAAAACCACCGGATAGCGGAAAAAGCCTGCCAGGAGACAGAAGAGGCTGTGCGGATCAGCAGGGCCGGGTTCAGGGAAGGGGCGGTCAGCAGGTTCGATCTTCTCCGCGCGGAGGTGGAACTGAAGAACAGAGCTCCCCAGCTGATCGAGGCGGCCAATGCAGTCGAGCAGGCTCTCATCCTTCTTAGAAGAAGATGCGGGCTTGATCCCGGAACAGTGATCGCACTTACTGATTCTCTAAGGGCAATCGAAAGGACAGAGGGGCTTGATCATTATATCGGTATTATGAGAAGCGAGAATGTACATGTCCGCGCTCTTGACCATCAGCTTCAGGCTCTAAGGCATAGCGTCGGGTTTGAGAGAGCCCAGCGCTATCCAGTTCTACAACTCGGAGTGAATTTTGTTCTTCAGGGCCAGTGGTCGGATTCATATATGCCAGAGTCGAAGAATCTGGCGAGATCGTCGGCGGTGACTCTGGGATTTCAGATACCGATATTCGACGGGCTGAAGGCAAAAGCAAGGATAGACAGAGCACGGGCTGATCTCAGATCAGCTTCTATAGAACTGGAAAAGACTCTCAGGGAGAAGGAGATGGCAGTCAGGGTCTCAGTTCTCGCCCTGGAGAATGCTATTATGGCTCTCAAGGGAAGAGAGGAAACCGTCGCGCTTGCCGAAGAGGCGCACCGGCTTGCCCTGGTCAGGATGAAGAATGGCCTTGCTACCCCGGTCGAAAGACTTGACGCGGAGCTGGCGATGACGATGGCGAGGGGACAGCTGGCCCAGGCGCTCTACGCGTGCAACATGGCAAAAGCCAGTCTCGAACTGGCTGTTGGAGCGGAAGATTCAAACAATTCTCAGAGATCGACAAAGGAAAGCGAGTAGAAATGAAAGATGTCAAAAGGAAAAAGGTGTCTTACGGGAGATATCTTGTTATTGTGGCGTTTTTGATCATTATCGCCGCTTTTGCCTACCGGTTCAACACGGTGAGCAGCGGCACCGATATCGAGAGTATAGGTTCGATCCACCAGAAGGAGGGCAGGCCTGTCGAAGTGGTGCCGGTTGAGACAAGCGATATCAAGGTCTGGCAGACGATCGCCGGAACGGTCGAAGGGATCATCCAGTACCCCATCGTTTCGACGAATTCGATCCAGGTGATGGATATCCTCAAGCGCGAAGGGGACAGGGTCAGGGGAGGAGATGTCGTGATAAGGCTCGAGAAAACGGCGGCAAATCCGATGCTTCATTCATATGAAAGGTCGAGAGCCCTGTATGAAAACACTCTCCAGGAGACCAGGCGGGTAAGAAATCTGTTCGACGAGGGTGCTGTCTCGCGGCAGACCCTCGACCAGGCGGAAATGGCGTTGAAGATAGCGGAAAGCGATCTGCGCGACGCGAGGGAAGGGATCGACCTGGTAGCCGATCATCCCGGAGTAGTCATGAGCCTGATGGTTGAAAAGGGGGAGATGGCTGAAAACGGAAAACCCCTCGCCTGGATCGCCCGTACCGACTCTGTAAGGGTCGCTTTCGAGGCAGGCAGCAGGCAGGCGATTGCTCTTTCGGAAGGCCAGAAAGCGGTGTGGAGAGACGCGGGCAGCGGATGGTCAGGGGAGGGATCGATCGGCAGGATAGACCTCGCCGCAGATCCCGAGACGCATCTTGTAAGCGGAGAAGCTCTTTTCCCAAACGCTGACGGAAAACTGATCCCCGGCCTCCTTCTTTCTTTCCAGGTACTGACAGGTGATCGCAAGGGAGTCCTGACGGTCCCCACCCGGTGCGTGATCAGGGATGAGATGGGGCAGTCAGTGTTCGCTCTGGTAACAGACGATGGCGGCAAGACCAGAGTAGTACTCAGGAGGATCAATACAGGCCTTGGTACTTCCGACAGGGTCGAAGTCCTCTCCGGATTATCGGATGGAGAGAAAGTCGTTCTATTCGGGCAGTCGATGATCAAAGACGGCGATCTCGTGAAGGTCATCGCGGGCGGGGAGGCTGACTGATATGAATCTGATCAGGATATTCGTCCGCCGGCCTGTTTTGACAAGCATGATTCTGATCCTGATGCTCGTAATGGGGATATATTCTTTTCAGCGGCTCTCTGTGGAGATGATGCCGAGGATCGATTTTCCAGTGATCATTATCACCACGGTCTATCCCGGCGCTTCCCCATCCGAAGTTGAGAGCCAGGTGACGAAGAAGATCGAAGACGAGGTTTCCACCATCGCGAATGTAAAGGACCTGCAGTCCTACTCTATGGAGAATATGTCGCAGGTGATAATCGAGTTTGAACTGGAGACAGATGTCGATCTCGACGCGATGGACGTCAAGGAGAAGGTAGACGCGATCCGTTACCTTCTTCCCGATGACGCCGAGGATCCGGTGATACAGAAATTCGATCTGACTTCGACACCGGTAATGGAGATAGCGGTATCGGCGCCGAGGCCTCTTCAGGAAGTCTATCAGATAGCGGACAAGAAGATTCGTGAGCGTTTCAGCCGTATAAACGGCGTAGCTGATGTCGAGATCACGGGAAAGAGGGAAAGAGAGATACGGGTAGAGGTCGCTCCGGAGAGGCTGAGGGCGTACGGGCTGAGCCTGCTCGATCTTATCGGCGTGATATCATCACAGAACCTCAATATCCCCGCGGGTCATATAACGAGGGGGGCAAGCGAGGTGACCCTCCGCATGGCAGGCGAGATCAGTGATCCGGCAGAGCTTGCCGATTTCCGGATCCCGCTCCCGTCAGGCCAGTCGATACCTCTTTCAGAGGTCGCCGATATTCTCGACACGACCGAGGAACTGCGCGAGTCATCGACCTGGAACGGCGAACCTGTAATCGGCCTGTCGATCAAGAAACGATCGGACGGCAATACCGTGGCGATCGCGAACGAAGTCTACAAGGTGTTGGATGAGCTTGACAGTGTCCTCGATGATGATATAGATGTGATCATAACCGATAATCCTTCGATCTTCGTCAGGGACTCGGTCAAGGATGTCATGTCCAATATCGCGATAGGGATAATCCTTACTTCTTTTTTACTCTTTCTATTCCTGCATGACTGGCGACAGACCCTGATCGCGGCTGTTTCGATGCCTGTCTCGGTAATCGCGACTTTTCTGCTGATAGAACAGGCGGGATTCACAGTCAATATAATGACCCTTCTGGCACTTGGGATATCGATCGGGACCCTGGTGACCAACTCGATCGTAGTGATCGAGAACATCTCCCGCCATGTCAAGGAAGGTATGGATCCATTCGAGGCGGCCGAGAAGGGCACCTCTGAGATCGCCATCGCGGTGATCGCCTCGACCCTGACGAATATTGTCGTCTTCACGCCGATCGCCTTCATGAGCGGTATCATAGGAAGGTTCTTCCTGCAGTTCGGAGTGACGGTGGTCTTCGCGACCGTCATATCCCTGCTGGTCAGTTTCACGATGGTCCCCATGCTTTCCGCGCGGCTTATAAGGGCCAGGGCGGGGAGTCACCATTCAAGCGATCATCTATGGACGAGATTCGCCGACTCCTGGGACAGCGGTTACGGACGGCTCGCCGGAGGATACAGATCCCTGTTGTCAAAATCTCTCGATCGCAGGTGGATTCCGCTTGTCGGAGTATTCATGATTTTTGTGTTTGCCCTGTTCCTTTTCAGATTCATCGGGGGGGAGTTCATGCCGGTAGTCGATCAGAATGTGGTGATCGTGGCTGTTGAACTTCCTGCCGGAACGAGTATCGAAAGAACGACTGAAGTGGCGGCGGGGATCGAGAAGTTGATGAGACAGAGAGACGATGTCGAGGGAGTGATAACGAAGATCGGCGGAGGTCAGCGGAGTATAGCGGAGGCGAATATAACGCTCAAATTGATTGACGGAAGCGAGAGGGACCTTTCGATCAAGGAATTCATGAATGATATCAGGCCCTCGCTTGCGGGGATCCCCGACGCCGAGATCATGGTGACCACTTCTGGAGAGAGCGGTTCAGCCGAAGCTGACCTTCTTATAGAAGTACTTTCGAGTGACCAGGAAAAACTCTCTCTCGTCGGAGACCAGCTTTTTCGGATCGTCAGGGAGACCCCGGGGCTTGTAGAAGTCATGTCGAGTGAGAAGGCGGGAAAACCCGAGATAAGGGTACGGCCAAGGAGAAGGCAGATGATGTGGAGAGGCATCACTCCGGCCGCTGCCGGAATGATCCTCAGGACAGCGTATGAAGGGGAGCTCTCCGGCGTTTATCGCGAGATGGGAGAAGAATACGATATCAAGGTCCAGTACGCGCTCGAGGACAGGAAGGATCCTTCATATCTGAGCGATCTCACTTTCAGCATGCCTGGCGGGGGCTCTGTCCCCCTTTCCGATATCGCCGTGATCGAAAGGGAGAGGGGCGCGGCCGAGATCCTGCACAGGGACAAGGAGAGGATGATCCAGATATCGGCCAACGTCGCTACCGGAACGGTTAGTGAAGCAAGGGCTGTCATAGACGAGCGGCTCGGCAGACTTGAGATCCCGCCGGGAGTGATAGTGAAATATTCAGGAATGGCAGAGATCCAGGATGAGTCGTTCGCTTCCATCCAGACGGCGATGATCCTGGCTATCCTGTTGATATATATAGTTATGGCAGCAATTCTCGAAAGTTTCGTCCATCCATTCACCGTTATGATCACACTTCCGCTCGGGTTGATCGGGACCTCATTTGCCCTCTTTTTCACCGGTCAGACGATCAATATCATGTCCCTGATGGCGATGGTCATGCTGACCGGTATCGTTGTCAATAACGCGATCCTGCTCCTCGACTATACGTCACAGCTGCGCGCAAAGGGGATGAGCGCGAAAGAAGCTCTTCTTGAAGCGTGTCCGACACGGCTCAGGCCGATCATAATGGCAAACCTCGCTATAGCGATCGGCATGATCCCCCAGGCTCTCGGGGGGGCTGGAGTGGAATACAGGGCTCCGATGGCTGTAGTCCAGATCGGCGGAGTACTTCTTTCCGCCGTATTCACCCTCTTTATAATACCTGTCATCTATACTATGGCAGACAGGCTTACTCCCGCGGGGAGAAGGGAAAAAAGAGAAGAAAAAAATAAAAAAAATAAAAATATTTATTGAAAGATGTTCTTATAGCCGCTGTCTATCCAGAATCGGCAGATTAATAATTGTAATGCTTTGCTATATATGCTGGTTACGCATGTTTTGCCTTTCCCCCTGAGAACCTCAGGGGGAGGAGGCGAATGGGCTGATCCGAACTTTACTGTTGACTTCGATTCGATATTTATGCTACAATTCTGATTGTCGAGTAAGTTAAGGTATCTCCAACATTGATCCGCGGAAGGAGGCTAGTGGTACCCCCGTTTCGTCTGTTCTTTTTAACTTAAGGTCCCAAGCCTTTTCGAAGGTTTAGGAGGTTAAAAGATGTTCAAAGGAAAAGTTTTGCTTTTCTCTTTGTTGCTCGTTTTCGCAACATCCCTGTATGCTGGTGACGTCGACCCATGTCAGAGTGAGTTCGGTGTCAGCTGCACAGGTATGAGAGTCTCGATCTGCCCCGCGGGGGATTTCGAGTGGATCTATGATGGTTGCGGCAATGGCAACGACTATATCTGGCTTTATGCCAGAGACGCATCAGGAAACGGGATTGAAGGTATTCCCTGGACTGACTATTGGATGAACGCTTGCGATCCGGCTCAGGAACTCTCACTCTGTTCGGCTCCCTTTGCTGCGGATGCCCTTACGGATGAGTTCGGTTATACCGAGATCTCCGGCCGTATCTCAGGCGGCGGATGTATCCTTTCAGGTGGTATCTATCTGGCTATTCAGGGCAAGACTATCGTAGATATGCCCGGATGCGTCGACGTCACATGCGTCGATATCCAGATCATCAGCCCCGACCTTATCCCCACGGGCGAGGTCGATCTGTCTGATTTCTCCATCTTCGGTGATGCATACAATACTGCAGACGGGGATGCAATGTACGATGACTGTTGTGACTACAACGGCGACAAGATTATAAACCTGAGTGATTTTGCGTTCTTCGGGGAGCATTATCTGCATGAATGCTTCTAATAGGCGTACCAGGTTGTTTTTATCTGGCGACCCTGTGAAGTGAATTCATTCAACTTTTGGGCTGCAAAATAAGGGAGTTAGATTATGAAGAGAGTACTGCTGACAGTTGCAATTGCTCTCCTGATTCCAGGACTGTTAGGCGCTGCTGACGCGACTTTGGGTCTGTATTCAGATGGAAAGCTGCATTATCAGCCGAGCATGCTGACATCTTTCCAGCTGCATCTTTTTCTCGTGCAGAGCGACTATTATGTGACAGCGATCGAGTATTTGCTTCTTGCTCCGGATGCCAATTTCCAGGTTCAGAGCGTTGAGTATCCTTCGAACCAGCAGGTCTCCATCGGTTCGCCGACGGATCCTCTCGAAGGCCACGCCATTTCCTATTGGCCACCGATGACCGGGTTCCCCGATGGTTACGATTTAATGGCGACGTTGAATTGTATAACCGTGGCACCTTGCGAGCTTATGCCGGATTATCCGCTGTTAATAACGGTCAATCCTGAATCAGGTGAGTTACGTGGTACTTACTACCCCGAAAACGAGACTTTCCCTATCATAGGTCTGACGACATACCTCTGTCTCGACCAGATAGCTGTGGAAGATGGTACCTGGGGTGCGATTAAGTCCTTGTACAAATAGGGAAGAACTATCGCGGATAAAGTGGCTGGGTGAGTGAAACCAGTCATCCAGCCACAGGGCCGCGGGTTGAGGAGGTGATGAGTAGGGACTGAATAGAAGCTGTTTTTTACTCAACACCGAAATCTTCCTGATTACGAGGTGTAGGTTAAATTTAGAGTTGATTATCTTATCAGCAGGAGTAATTTGAAGATGAAAAAAGCATTAATGATGGTTATCGCTCTCGCTATGCTGGCAGGCGCTGCCAATGCCGGCCCCATTGCTTACATGGCCCTTTATGCCGATCACGGACGGACAGTCCAGGAAGCTATCTTCGTTCCGCCTTTCGTTAACTTCCACATCTATGTATACTGTCTGCCCAGTGACAATGGTGTCACGGCTCTCGAGTATCAGGTTGCCCTTGATGGAACTACGAACCTCGTAGCCCTCGCCGGCGTAAAGAACCCTGCCATGGGTATTGCCGACGGTGCCCCCTATGGCGCTCCTGGTATCAAGGTCAGCTGTCCTTGCCAGGGCGACTGGTTCTACACCTTCGACCTTCCGTTCTATCTGATGGACGGTGTTGCAGGTTATGTCGAGCTCGTAGCTCACGATCTTATCGAGACCCAGGTCCAGGTCGCCGGTTGTGACGCGCTTCGTACGATCGAACCAGTGACCCCTCTTAACAAGTTCGGTCTCAACCAGGATGGCGTCGTCGCCAACGAAACGAGCACCTGGGGAGCTATCAAGAGCCTGATCAACGAGTAAGAGCGTTGAAAAGTCTCCGATGATCACCGGGATCTCCCGGTATCGTCAAAGATTACCGGAGCAGCTGATGCTGCTCCGGTTTTTTTTGTACGATCTGACTGAATGACAGGTCTTAATTTTCTATGTACCGGCCCTTCCGATTTGTTATAATAAAAAGGTAACGATATTAATCTATATGGTTTTTCCCTGCTTGCCGAACCCCCTGGGAACAGGAGAACCCGTTTGAAAGAATCGATTTTCTTCAAAGCGGCCTCTCAAAGGTCATTACTGATAACATTGATTCTCCTCTCTTTTAGCGCTGCTCATCTGAATGCTGCCACGCGTCTTGTATCTTCTTCCCCGCAAGGAGTTGTATTCGAGATCGAGATACCCCAGCCCGGGATCGAACTGTCCGGAGGTGGGGCCGTAAGGATAGTCCTTGAAGGGTACGGCTCATTCTCTCGCCCCGGTTCTTTCTTGTTGCCGGGAAAGACTTTTCATGTGGCGATCCCTCCGGAGGGGAAGGCGTCGGTAGATTACAGTATCACCGTCAGTGATGATCTCGGGGAGTTGAACCTGGAGAGGGTCAAAGAGGGCCGTTTTGTTAAAAATGAAGGTGATATCCCCGGGGTGGAGTATTATCTCCCCGAAGGCAGGGGTGAGGGTGAGTCAGCGATCAGCGTTCTGGAAGCAGGCGCGCCCGCGTTTATGAGCCGGCAGAGAGTCCTTCCCGTCATGGTCAGCCCTGTCTATCTCTCGGGGGGGCGGTACAGGATCGCCAGAAAGATGACGGTCCGGGTAGCTTTCGCTGGAGGAGTCACCGAACGGCCTGGAGCATTCAGTACGACAGATGGGCCGGCTTCAAAGCGATGGCAGAGGATATATGATGATCTCCTCGTAAATCCCCGCGATGTCGAGAAGTATATAAAAAGCACGAAAGATATCCGCAGGGATGCTGTCCCTTTCGAAGCGGGAAAACGCCTGAAGATCAAAATCCCCGAAACGGGAGTATATGCCGTAAGGGCTGATTCCCTGATATCATCGGGGATGTCCTCTTCAATCTCCAATACCGGGTTTTCCCTGAATAAATTGTATTTTGACCAGGGACAGCCGGGCCTGAAGCGTAAGACCCCCGTTCCATACCGGATAATCAAGGGCACGCAATCCTCGCCTTCGATCTTCGAAGGAGACGATATAGTCGTTTTCTACGCCAGGGGTATAAAGGATGACGCTCAGGCAGGGGACCAGTTCGCCACATTTACAGATTATAATATCATATGGCTCGAGGAGGATGAGGCGGGCACTCTGATGGATGATTTTTCTCCCGCCCAGGGACCTGCCATGCCGACGACACTGTTCGACTCGCGCTCCAGGAATAGGAAGGACACATATTACAACAGGTACACGTTAGCGGGGAAATGGGATTTTTACTACATTGAAGGGCCGCTAAGCGGTGAGACAGTGATTCCCTTCGAGATCAATTCTCCCGACCTTTCGAACACTTTTACCCTTTCGGTCAGACTCACAGGTTCGATCTGGGGTGCCCTGAACCAGAGTGTGACAGTAAGGATACGCAATTCCGCGGGGACCAATACGGCAGGTACGGGAATTCTCCGCAGTACGGGAGATCTTGATCTTGAGTTTACCGGCATACCATCTAACTATCTGGCCGACGGGACGAATGAACTGGTCATCTCGGGAAGTTCGAGTTATGGTTTTCTCGTAAATGATTTCGAGATAATATATCCCGCCGGGTTCAACGCGGCTGGCGATATCCTCGAATTCTCCCTGGCCGGCAAGATCGCTTCGCAAGCCGTCACCGTTTCCGGTTTTTCAGAGCCAGGTGGTTTTATTATCGATATTTCAGACGCTGAAGCGCCACTATTCCTCACTCTCCCGGGGGCAGATTACCATCTCGATGGAAACAGTTATTCGATAGACCTGGATCTTCTCGCGATGACAGAAAAATCGTTTGTCATCTCGGGAAGAAGCGGAGCCGGGCATATTTATAACGACTGGATATCGGTAGATAACCCATCGGCGCATATATCCGAGACAGGACCGTTCGACGCTCTTGTCATAGCGCACAGTGATTTTCTTGAACCTTCGGTGACAGCGCTCACCGAATACAAGACATGGAGGGAAGATCAGGGATTCAGGATCCTGAAGGTGGATGTCGAGGATATTTACGACGAGTTCAACGGCGGCCTGAAATCGACCGAAGCGATCAAAAGATTTATCCGGTTCGGTCATGATAACTGGGGAGTGGATTTCGTGCTTCTCGTCGGAGATGGAAACGAGGACCACAAACAGATCTTTTATGATCCATCCCCGATAAAGGGAACGCCTCCCGATTATATACCACCATTTACGTACAGCGTCGACGTGATAGGTGCTGATTATGACGACGAGGTGATCGCGACAGACAAGTATTACGCTTTTCTCGATGAAGAATGGCCCCAGAGCGGTTATCCGGACGTCTTCGTTGGAAGATTGCCGGTAGGTGGAGACCTTGAACTGAGAGCGCTTCTTATCAAGATGTACCGGTTCGAGGACCCGAAAATGAGCGATCAGTGGAGAAGAAGGACAGTTCTCTTTGCCGACGACGCGTGGTCAGGTTATCCTGATTACAGATATCACTCGACAGAGCTTCACTTCGAGCAGGGAATGGAACGGATCGCCCAGGATATCGAATCTTCACTTCCGGGAGGTTTCGATATCCAGAGGCTTTTTCTTTCAAGCTGGACAGACAGCCTTCATGATATCGGGGACAGTGGGATTAATCTCTATTCAGAAGTGACAGATTCGACGAGAGAGTATTTCACTCCATATATCCTTGCCCGGTTGAATGAAGGAGCCCTGATTTTTTCGTTCCAGGGGCACGCGCACAGGGCGCATCTAAGCACGGAATCGGGATTCTCTATGTTCAGCCAGTACAGGGATCTCGACAAATTGACTTCCGACAGGAATTTTATCTTCTTTGGAGCGGGCTGCCATATCAGCCAGTACGCGATCGTGCAGGAGTTGTCGCGCGTCTCGGTCGACGGGCCGAACGGCGATTGTATCAGCGAGCAGATGTTGTTTAAATCGAGGTCCGGGGCGGTCTCCGCCTACGCAAGTTCAGGATTTGAACTGCTTGACCAGAACGAGACGTTCTTTGACCGCTTGCATGAGACGATCTTCAAGTATCCGCCGGATGATCTGATACCACCCGCCATGGAAGAGACGGGAGCCCACTGGAATCTCGGAGAGGCTTTGACCAAGGCGGAAATAGAACATATCGGATCGACATTCTACGGGTTTCTTCAAAGTTACAGATATTTTCTTCTGGGTGATCCGATGATAACGGTCGATCCGGGTCCACCGATGATGATTCTGGAATCAGACTGGGGCGAGGGCTGGCAGGAAATGGAATCAGATACGCTGAGGTCGAAGAACAGATCAAATATGTGCAGACTTCGTTTAAGAGCGAGCGACGTGATATCACTGGGAGAGATAACCCTTTTTGTCGACGACGAGGACAGAAGCGGCGAGCTTTCAATAACAAGGATCGGGTCCGAGACGACGACATGGGCGAGAGGGTATTACGCGGAGATCGAATACGATATCTCGCTTGAAGACGGGGGTCTGACTTTCAATATCCATAGGCCAGGAGGCCGTCTCGCCGGACAGAGAGAACTTGTAATAAATACGCGGATGAGGATGTTTTATAACGGAGATAACGAGGTAATGTCCGGTGGAGAGGTCCCTCCGAGCGGAGATTTTCGCCTGGAAGTAGATTTTCCGGTCTTTCTGGCTCAGCCCCCCCTGCTGCTGCTTGACGGAACGGAGTTATCGGAGGTGGTCATGTCGGTTCCATCCGGAGCAGATTCGACTCACTGGGAAGTCTCTTTTTCAAGGGATTTTATCGGTGGAAGCCACGAATTCTCCGTTCGGGTAGGAGAATATTCCAAGGAGTTCGCTTTTGAAGTGACCGGTGGAGAGCTGGCAGTTGGATTCTTCAGTTTTCCCAATCCATTCAGTTCCGGGACCAATATATCGTTTACGAATAATATCGCGGTCGATTCAGGAAAGATAATGATCTACAATGTCTCGGGGAGATTGATAAGGAAGATAGAGATTCCTCCGAGTATGCTAGGGCAGTTCAGCGGGTCTCTGGAGGGTGAATATATCCCCAATCATATCTGGTGGGATGGCCGCGACCTCGCTGGCAACAGAGTGGCCAATGGAAACTACATCATTATGTTGCGTATGGAGAAAGATGGAAAGCAGATAGACAGAAAGACGATTTCCGTGAAACTGGAGTGAGTTTTCTTCTGAAGATCTCCAACTCCCAATTCCATATCCCGATTTTCTGAATTTACGGCTCGAGCCAGGTCTCTTCCTGTGGAGAGGAGATATCATTATTTCGATCCCTCCACAGATCGATTCCGGTAACTAATCGGTAGAAATATCTTTACCTTTTCCGATATTCTTTCCTAGAATGCTTTTAAGGCTTTGGTGATCGCATACACGGAGGTATCGTCTTGGAAAAATTCCTGGAAAAAATAAGAAAGAAAAAGAACAGGCTTATCGTCGGTATAGAAACAGGTAACAGGCCGGGGCGGCTTGGAGCTGTCATCGTCGAAGTCAGCGGGTATGGCAACGATACCCTGATCGACCTTAAAGGAACGCATTCGATGGCATTACCCCAGGAACTTCTCAACGCGTTAAAAGCTCTCGAAGTTGCTGATGACTTTGATTCGGAGGATACAGCGGGGATCAATTTTCTGATCCTTCACCAGATAATCAGCCTCTACCAGGAGTTGTTTGAGAAAGTCGATATCGATTCCGGAGAGGTGGACATTATCGGTCTTAAATGCATGGAAATAGCGGGAAGGATATTTCCCGAAGACCCTTCGGCCCTGAGCGAAATGGCCGGAGTGGCTGTGGCAAGCCATTTTACCATACTGTCCGGCAGTGAAGGCACCGCGGTCTCTGTCAGCGAAGCGATCCTGCAGAGTCTAGTGGACGGTGCGATGAAAAAGTTCGGTCTCGATAAGGAATCCCGCGAAGCTGTCTGCGTCGCGATGCTGGCCAACGAATCGCTCTGCTCGGATGGCAAAGGGCAAGACCCCTGCGAAAGGGATTCAGATGGCGGGAATGCCGATCTGTCCGGAGAGTTCTTTTTCCCCGCCTGAAAGACCAGTTTTGATGGCCGGTTTGATCTGATCCATTTTCGAAAGGAAATCTATTCTAATGAGAAAGGCCTTCCTTCCCCCAAGCCTGATCCTGCTCTTCCTGTTCCTCTCCTGTGGAAAGGAACCGGCCCGTTACATCTCACGTCAGGTCGAGAAAGAACCGGTCTCGTCGAAATCTGCAATGGTCCGTGTCCTGATTCTCGATACGGATGGAAAAGTCGATATAGACGCGGGAGCGGCCAATGCAGCGTGCAGGCAGGATGACAATACGATATCAGACGGGTTTCTTCTCGATGGGCCTGTCACTGTGTCTAGAGCTGGACGTGAACTGAAGGTCTTGAAAAGGGGGCGAGGCCTTCCGAGGACGCCGATCCTGATCATAAGGCCTGAAGGAGGCAAAGGATTCAGCATAAACGGAAAGGTCTACAGAGGAATCCTGATGCTGCAATGCGGAGAGCGGGATAATATACTGGCGATCAACATAATAGATCTTGATGACTATATCAAAGGAGTGCTTCCATCGGAGATAGGATACCTTAAAAAAGACCAGTATGAAGCTTTCAAGGTGCAGGCGATCGCTTCACGCTCGTACGCGCTCAGCAAGCTGGAGGAAAAAAAGGGCGAGCCGTATGACCTGCGCGCGACGATAATGGACCAGGTCTATAAGGGAATAGGCGGAGAATACCCCGATGCCTCAAGGGCGGTCGACGAGACCAGGGGGCTGGTTGCGCTCTGGAATGGTAATCCGATCAAGGCTTACTATTCATCCTGTTGTGGTGGATATACAGCCGATATCCGCGTCGGCTGGCCATGGAAAGCCCAATTTCCATATCTTTACGGGAATCGCGACGCGGCAAGTCCGGGAGGGAAGTCGTTCTGCTCGGATTCGCGCCACTTTCGGTGGGAAGAACACTGGACCGGAAGGGATCTTCTGAAAATCCTTAAAAAGACCCTTCCCGCCGAGCTTGGATCAAGAGTGGCTTCATTCAACAGCCTGGTAGATATCAGTACCAGTGGAGTATCGCGAAGCGGGCGGATAGAAAGACTGAGGATCACGACAGAGAATGGATCGTATGATGTGACCGGGGACAGGATCCGCTGGGTCCTGAGACCGGGACTTGCCAACGGGCCGATCCTCAGAAGCACATTGTTCAAGATGGAGGTCAGGCGAGCCGGCGGGAAGGTAGTGTCGGTCGATCTCAAGGGTGGAGGAAACGGTCATGGGACAGGGATGTGCCAGACAGGAGCGATTCGCATGGCCGAGCTTGGCCACAGCGCGGAAGAGATACTCTATCACTACTATCCCGGGATCACTATCAAGCGTTTTTATCAATAGGTATGGGAACGGATCACCTTCGACAGGTCAACAGGACCGAAAAGATAATCAAATCCGGTTAAAGATGAATTTATCCAGACAGGATCATTATGGATATTGACAGGTTGCTTGAAAGACTATCCGCTCATCTCGTAGTCGGTCTCGCCGCTACCGAACTGACTGACGGGGAAAGGGATCTTCTGGGCAGACTGGCGCCGGCGGGAGTGATAATTTTCGCCCGGAATGTCGAGAATGCAGCGCAGCTCGGCAGGCTGACAAACGAGGTGTCGGAAATCATAAGATCTTCGGCGCGTCTTTCGCCGATTATAATGGCTGATCATGAAGGTGGAAGGATCTCTGTGCTGGCGAAAGCGCTTGGAACACCACCTTCGCAGATGGCCGCGTGGGGGCAGGGAGATAGAAGCATATTCGAAGTCCAGCTGAGGGAGACCGCGGGAAGAATACTATCAGCGGGGGTCAATATGGTCGCGGCTCCCGTTGCGGATATCAACTCCGAGTGCTTGAACCCTGTGATCGGGACCCGTGCTTTCGCCGAATCGGGACCTGAAACGACTCTGGCGGTGGCCGAAGCAGTACGAATATTGTCCGAAGAGGGGCTATTGACCTCGCTTAAGCATTTTCCCGGCCATGGATCTTCGTCAGGTGATTCCCATGTCATTCTTCCAATGCTGAAGAAGTCGATCGCCGGGCTTAAGAAGGATGATTTGATTCCTTTCATCGCGGGGATCGAAGCGGGAGCAGATTCGGTGATGATGGCTCATCTGCTTCCCGCCGGCGGGGAGCTTCCCGCCTCTCTCGACCCTGGTATCATAAATGGAGTGCTACGCCGTGAAATCGGATTCGATGGCGTTATTATCACTGACGGGCTGGAGATGGCCGGAGCGCTGACCGGAAGAGGAGTTACGGCGATCCCTACAGGTCCGACAGATGAGAGAAGAGGCTGCTCCGCGCTGAAAAAAGGATCGGAGATAGCCGGCCCGACGCATACCCGTACTCGTAAACCTGCTGAAGTCGCAAGATCAGCACTGGAGGCGGGAAATGACATCCTTCTTTTCACAAGGCCGGCCGAAGAAGTCTATAGCGAGCTGAGGGATAGGCTCCCGATTCTTATCAAGGACGAAGAGTTCTGGGAAGGGACCTTTCCGGAGATCTCATCTGAATCGAGAAAAAGGATCATCGCGATGAAAGAACGCATCGCGCCCAATCGGCGGAAGTATCCCGGCGCGGAGTGGAATGATGAGGTTTACTCTATAGTGGCCGAAAAGAGCGTCACTATATTGCGAGACGAGAGGAATCTGCTTCCCTTCGGTGCCGGGATACCGGTCGAGCCGGTCTTCTGCGGCGAGATAAAGGATTTCGAATACTTTCCGGTGATCGAGTTCGTGTCGGTTCTGAGTAAAGTGTTCGGGGCGGCAGGGGAGCCGGGCCGCGATGAGTTTATTCCCTGTGCCGGGAGAAGTATCGACCGAACGCGGGAGCCGGTCGAGTTATATCGGTACTTGCCTCTGCCAGCTTCGAGCGATTCGGAAAAAGTGCTGGTCCTGCTGAACAGAAGACCTCTTTTACCCGAAAACCTCGCTGGCCTGACGCGTGAATATTCAGTCATCGTACTTGGAGAGCGGCCATGGGATGCCAGGTCGATCCCGTCCGGGAAAACAGTCATTGCATGCATGGGTACTACTGGAGATACGGCGAAAACCGCCGGAAGGCTTCTCATCGGAAGAGGCTAGCCGAGGGAGCGATCACTCTTTTTCCGATATCTTGCAATCAGGTCGAATTAAGTTGACTTTAACGGCCTCTTTTGTTATTTATATACACTCCGGGCATGTATGATTGCCTGGTTTTTTCAGTCTGGCGGGGTATTTTTTGCCAGGGCTGGAGTAATTGCAGATTTTAGTACGGGGTCGTAGTTCAGTTTGGTTAGAACGCCTGCCTGTCACGCAGGAGGTCGCGAGTTCGAGTCTCGTCGGCCCCG